>NZ_JBQIQO010000045.1:0-17315 GCF_056799795.1 Rikenella sp. | reverse complement strand
GTCCGCGCGCCTTGCGCGATTCAGCTATATTCGGCTACCGCCGAAATAGTTGAATCGCTTCTTTAGGCGTGGCGCGCGTCTGTCCGACAGGAGGGTACTGCGCTCGGGCCACGCAGGCCCCACGTCCTGTGGACGGGCGAAACTTACGTTTCGCTGCGGCAGCCTCAGCCTAATTCCTCGCACCGCTCTCTGTCCGCGCGCTGGCGGAAATCTTATTCAAACGCGAATCACGCGTTTGAATGATTTCCTTCTTCAGCGATCGCGCGCGGGTCGAGCTTTGGCCCGCCTAAAACTGCGGGGTCCCGCGTACCCGCGATGGGCAAATGCTGTATCTGCCCCGTTTATTCCGAGAGGCAACGCAACTGAAAACCGTAAGCACGGCCGCCTACATACGTGGGGTTGATGTTCGAGGTGTAGAAATTCAAATTCCGCCCGCCGATGCTGTTCACGGACGACGACCAATCGTAACCGTAATTTCCCGTCTGATACAGCAGCCCGTCGCCGTGGCTGAGGAAGCCCGGGGCGGGGTAATACCATCGCCCCGGGCCACACGAAAAAAGTTTCGAAGAAAAAAATCCACCCCCGAACTGTGAAATGAATAACAATAGAAAAATATTTGTATCTTTGTCCTGCCGAGGTTCGCCCCGTCCGGAGAGCGCCCGGTGTACCTGAATACACAGAAGAAACATAAACCATTAAAAACCAATACTGTTATGTCAATCGACCTGAGCAAGTACGGCATCAAAGACGTGAAGGAGATCATCCACAACCCGTCTTACGAAGAACTCTACAAGGCTGAGACCTGCAACTGCCTGACCGGTTACGAAAAAGGCGTAGACACCGAACTCGGTGCGGTGAACGTGATGACCGGCGTCTTTACCGGCCGCTCGCCCAAAGATAAATACATCGTCAAGGACGCTACCACGGAAAACACCGTATGGTGGACGTCGGATTTCGCCAAAAACGACAACAAACCCATCACGCAGGCGGTGTGGAACGACCTGAAAAAGATCGCTACCGACGAACTCAGCGGCAAGAAGTTGTATGTGATGGACACCTTCTGCGGCGCCAATCCGGACACCAGACTCAAAGTGCGGTTTATCGTCGAGGTGGCTTGGCAGGCGCATTTCGTGAAGAACATGTTCATCCGACCGACCGAAGAGGAACTCAAAAACTACGGGGAACCGGACTTCGTGGTGCTCAACGCTTCGAAGACCACCAATCCGAATTGGAAGGAGATGGGGCTGAACTCGGAAAACTTCGTAGCTTTCAACCTCACCGAAAAGATGCAGCTCATCGGCGGTACCTGGTACGGCGGCGAGATGAAGAAGGGGATCTTCTCGATGATGAACTACCTCCTGCCGCTGCGCGGGATCGCTGCGATGCACTGCTCGGCGAATAAGGGGAAAGATGGCGACGTGGCTATCTTCTTCGGACTCTCGGGGACGGGGAAAACCACGCTGTCGACCGATCCGAAGCGCGAACTCATCGGGGACGACGAACACGGTTGGGACGACAACGGCGTCTTCAACTTCGAGGGCGGCTGCTATGCCAAGGTGATCAACCTCGACAAGGATTCGGAACCGGATATCTACAAGGCGATCAAGCGGGATGCACTGCTCGAAAACGTTACGGTGGATGCCAATGGGAAGATCGACTTCAACGATAAGTCGGTGACGGAAAATACCCGTGTATCGTACCCGATCTACCACATCGAAAACATCGTGAAACCGGTGTCGAAGGCGGGGCCGGCGCAGAAGGTGATCTTCCTGACCGCAGACGCTTTCGGGGTGATGCCGCCGGTGTCGATCCTTACGCCGGAACAGACCAAGTACTACTTCCTCTCGGGCTTTACCGCTAAACTGGCGGGGACGGAACGGGGGATTACCGAACCGACGCCGACTTTCTCGGCTTGCTTCGGCGCGGCTTTCCTGACCTTGCACCCGACCAAATACGCTGAGGAGCTGGTGAAACGAATGAATGCTTCGGGCGCTACGGCTTATATGGTCAACACGGGTTGGAACGGAACCGGCAAGCGGATTTCGATCAAAGATACGCGCGGGATTATCGACGCCATCCTCGACGGCTCGATCGATAAGGCAGAGACCAAAATGATTCCGATCTTCAACTTCAAGGTGCCGACGGCTTTGCCGGGGGTAGATTCGAAGATTCTGGATCCGCGGGACACTTATACCGATCCGGCGGAATGGACCCGGAAGGCAGAAGACCTCGCAGGGCGGTTCGTGAAGAACTTCGAAAAATACACCGACAATGCGGAAGGCAAGGCGCTGGTAGCTGCCGGCCCGCAGCCGACCAAGTAGTTCGGGACGGAGCGGACGCTCTGTGAACCATGCTGCCGGAGGTTTCATCGTATCTGACGATGGAACCTCCGTTTTTTTCGCGCGAAACATCCCGCAAGTTTTCTAACTTTGGGAACCCAAACAAAAAAACAAAATGAAAAAGACGCTGATTCTCTTTCTGCTGCTCGTCGGCACCTTCGTTAGCCGCGCCGGCGACCGGCCCAAGTACATCTTCTACTTTATCGGCGACGGCATGGGCCACAACGCTCTCGCGCTGACCGAGGCGTGTCTCGCTTCCCGACAGGGGGACGACGTGGCTTTCGGCGCACTCGGCTTCACCCGGTTCCCCGCGGTCGGATTCGCCACTACCTGGTGCGCCAACCGGCGGATGACCGACTCTGCGGCTGCGGGCACTGCCCTCGCCTCCGGACAAAAGACGTCGGTCGGGACGATCGGCATGAACGCCGACCACACGGGGCCGGTGCAGAGTCTGGCCGTGGCGGCCAAAGAGCAGGGCTTGCGGAGCGGGGTCGCCACCTCGGTCAGCATCGACCACGCCACGCCGGCTGCCTTTTTCGGCCACCGGCCCGACCGGGGCATGTACCACGAGATCGGGATGGACGCTCCGGCGACGGGGCTCGATCTCTATGCCGGGGCCGGTTTTCTGAAGCCTGCCGCACCGGCAGATGCGGCTGACCGGCGCTCTGTCTACGAGGCCCTGGCCGACGCCGGTTACAGCATCGCCCGGGGAGAGGGCAAACTCAAAGGCAAACGCGCCGTGCTGGTACAGGACACTGCTGCCGACCCTTCAAAACTCCCTCTCGCCATCGACCGGCGGCCGGGAGACCTCACGCTGCCTGCCATCACGCGTCGTTCCATCGACTTCCTGATGCGCGACGGAGGGGCGCGGGAGGGTTTCTTCCTGATGGTCGAGGGGGGTCAGATCGACTGGGCGGCCCATGACAACGATGCCGCTGCGCTGGTGAGGGAGGTGGAAGACTTCGACGAGGCGATCCGCGTCGCGGTGGAATTCTATCTTCGCCATCCCGAGGAGACGCTCATCGTCGTCACCGCCGACCACGAGACGGGCGGACTCGCGCTGGGGCGGCGCAACTTGGGGTACGATACCTATTTCGGCCTTCTGAACGCTCAGCAATGCTCGAAAGGGGCTTTGAAACAGGCTCTCGGCCGGACGGACGACTGGGCTGCCGCCAAAGCGCTGCTGAGCGAGAAGATGGGATTCGGCGGGGCGGTTGCTTTGAGCGAAACGGAATGGGCCGATCTCGAAAAAACTTACGGCGAGGGGCCCGGACGGTGTGCCGAACGGGCTGTCGAGCTGCTGGCCCGCCGTTCCGGAACCGGCTGGACGACCGGAAGCCACTCGGCTACGTATGTGCCCGTCTTCGCCCTCGGCATCGGTTCCGAACGCTTCCGGGGCCGGATGGATAACACGCAGGTGGCCGGTACGCTGCGCCGATTGATTCAGAACCGATAAGACTCGGTGTTTCGCCTGTTTTTTCGCTCGGCGACGCAATTTTCCGCCTTTCGATTTTGAAATCACCGGAAAATTGCGTTACTTTATAGAGAATTTAAAACCTCACGCCTATGAATACGATCACTTTCAACGAGCTGCGGCGGATCAAAGACGGTCTGCCCAGCGGGAGTATGCAGCGGATAGCGGACGAACTGGGGATTGACGTGGACACAGTTCGCAACTATTTCGGCGGTACGCATTACAAATCGGGCGAAGGGAATCCTTCGGGATTGCATATCGAACAGGGGCCGGACGGGGGAATCGTGATGCTCGACGACCGGACGATTCTGGACAAGGCGCTGGAGATTCTCAAGGAGGCTTGACGGGTCTCTTCTTTTCGTCGGTGGGCGCGTTTTTGACGTCCGGGGGCGAAATTTCGAACCGACGGGGTTATTTGCACGAAATTTGCAAATAACTCCGTTGAATTTTTATCCCATCATTAAAATATAATAAGCTATGAAAAAGTTATTTTTCACCCTGCTGTTCGGCGCTGCCCTCGGCACGACTGTTTTTGCGGGCCCGAAGTCGGTCGCGACCAGCGACAAAAACGCTGCGGCGATCGAAAAAACGGTCTACACGACCGATCCGACCACGCTGCCCACTCAGGCGCAGGCCTTTCTGCGCAAACACTTTTCGACGCTGACCGTTCATCAGATCAAGGTCGAAAACGAGGCGGAGGGCCGGGAATACGATGTGAAACTGGCCGGCGGTTGCGAGATCGATTTCGACCACCGGGGCGAATGGACGCAGGTGGATTGCGGGCGAACCGCGGTTCCGACCTCTGTGCTTCCGGAACGGATCGCCCGTTATGTCGCTGACCATTATCCCCGTCAGTTCGTCGTCTCGATCGAGCGCGATGCGGACAAATACGAGGTCGAGCTGTCGGACAAGACGGATCTGGAATTCGACCTCCGGGGCGATTTCCTGCGGATCGATTAAGGTGATCCCGGGTTCGGGGGTTCGGGCGGCGCATGTATGTGCCGCCCGAACTTTTTTGTCGCCTGCGGGCGCGAGGGCCGAAAACCGGACGGAAGAGGCCGGTTTTTCGGTCAGAAGTTCTAACTTTGTCTCGGAGGCGGAGCCACGGGCTGCATTCCAAAAACAGATTTTCAACTCTTCTATTTTCTATCACGCATGAAAACGACTGCTTTTACCGAAAAACATATCCAGGCGGGAGCCCGAATGGCTGAATTCGCAGGGTACAACATGCCGATCGAGTTCTCGGGTATCAACGACGAACACGCGACGGTGCGAGAGGGGGTCGGGGTGTTCGATGTTTCGCACATGGGCGAGATATGGGTCAAGGGGCCGAAGGCGCTGCCGTTCCTGCAATATGTCACTTCGAACGACGTGGCGGCGTTGTATGACGGGAAGGTGCAGTATTCCTGTTTTCCGAACGGCAGGGGGGGGATTGTGGACGATCTGCTGGTCTACCGGATCGATGCGGAGACTTATCTGCTGGTGGTGAATGCGGCGAATACGGCGAAGGACTGGGAGTTCCTGTGCGGCCATGCGCCGAAATTCGGACTGACGCCGGGCAAGGAGCTCTATAACGCTTCGGACGAGATCGCGCAGCTGGCGGTGCAGGGGCCGAGGGCGATGGAGTTGGTGCAGGAGTTGTGTCCGGATCGGGAGGTGGAGTCGATGGAGTACTATACGTTCTGCAAAACGACGGTGGCGGGGATTCCGAATGCGATCCTTTCGATCACGGGATACACGGGGGCGGGAGGATGCGAAATCTATGTGGCGAACGAGGATGCGCCGAAGTTATGGGAGGCGCTGTGGAAGGCGGGGGAGAAGTTCGGGCTCAAAAATATCGGACTGGGGGCGCGGGATACGCTGCGGCTGGAGATGGGGTTCTGTCTCTACGGCAACGATCTGGACGACACGACGTCGCCGATCGAGGCGGGGCTGGGATGGATCACCAAGTTCGCGGACTCGAAGGGGGATTTTATCGACCGGACGCTGTTGGCGGCGCAGAAAGAGCATGGGGTGGCGCGCAAGCTGGTGGGGTTCGAAATGGTGGAACGGGGGATTCCGAGGCACGGGTACGAGGTGGTGGCGCCGACGGGAGAACCGATCGGGGTGGTGACGTCGGGCACGCAGTCGCCGAGCCTGAAGAAGGGGGTCGGGCTGGCGTATGTCAAACCGGATTTCGCCAAGGCGGGAACGGAGATCGCGATTGTCGTGCGGGGCAAACGGATCAAGGCGCAGGTGGTGAGGCCGCCGTTCTATAAAAAATAGAGGCAAGGATGGCTACGACGACGACAAAATACCTGCAAGGACTCAGGCAGGCTTTCGCCGACCACGACGGGGCGGAGTTGTGGGAGCGGTTCGAACGGGTCAAGCGCGGGGCGACGCCCGAAGAGATCGAGCGGCTGAAAAAGGCGTATCCGAAGGTGCCGGAGGGGTTGGTGGAGTTGCTCGAATTCGTGAACGGAACGTACTATCAGACTTTTGCGGGGGTGGCGAATTGCAGTTTCACGCTGCTGGGGGCGGAGGAGGAGGGAGCGGAGTATGATTTGTACTCGGTGGAGCAGATGATCGAGGGCGGCAGGAAGGGGTTCGGGTACATCACGGATCGGTTGGAAGGCAAGGCGAGGGGGGAGATAGAGGTGGATCCGAAGATTACGAACCGGCGGAAGGAGGTCTGCTGGCTCGGGTTCGCGGCGGGGGGCGGGAGCGAGCAATTGTTCGTCGATTTCTCGCCGGCGAGGGGAGGGAGGTGCGGACAGATCGTCTCGTTCCTGCACGATCCGGACGAGCTGGTGGTGCTGGCGGAGAGTTTCGATGAGTATCTCGAAATGCTCATGGAGCGGGGGTACGATTTTATCGATGAGGAGGTGGTGGATGCGCTGGATCGGTTCTGAGGGCCGCCCCGGGCTGCCGCCCGAGGGATACGGGCGGGTTTTACGGGATCGGCCGCTACGGGTCCGGTTGGGCGGCCGGGGTCAGCGGACTCGGCGGTATGCGTTTGCACTTCGATGCGCAGGGTCTGGGGGCTTGCTTTGCGGATTACCGCGCCTACGGTTTTCAGTTGCGTTGCCTCTCGGAATAAACGCCGCGGGCCCGCGGTGGGCAAGGGGCTGGAATTACCCTAATTAGTTGACTCTACCCTAACTTGAATCCGAGGCGGCCTGATTGTTTGGATAGAGGCATTTAGGGTAGCGGCGGCCATTGGGGCAGAGAAAGCCGGTTCGAGTGCCGAGCGGCACCGCCCCGGGCGGCCGCAGCCGTCTTTCGGGTGCGGTGGTCAGCGTCGGACAGCACGGTTACAGCTACTCTTCGTCGACAATCGGGATTCAGGGAATATGTCTGAATTTCAACATGTCGTGGGCTTATTACGAGCTCCCGGACAGCCGTGCTCACGGTTTTCAGTTGCGTTGCCTCTCGGAATAAACGGGCAGGAGAGCTTTCGACGGAACCGATTGGGGACTTAGAACCCGGGCTTGCTCCTTTTTCGTATACTTGCGGTTCTTCGAACCGCGCGGGCCATTGGATCGCAAATACACTGCCTTTTTCTGTCGGGTTAGGCTTTATTATCCGAGCGGGCTGAAGCCTGCGAGGCCCACGGCAACGTCAGTTGCGGGCCTCCCGTGGGCAGGCGTCCGGCCCGCGCGACCCTACGGGGCGCAAAAGCATAATCTATTCGTCCTTGGCGCGCTATTTCGTTCTTAGCCTAAGTTCGCCGCCAGCGGTGAATGCAACGAGCTCCGTCGAGTTGCAGTCCGCCGCTGGGGTGGCGGCGGACTGCGCGGCTCGAAGAGCCGCAAGAGCACGGTCTATTCGTCTTCGGCGCGCCTTGTTAATGCTGTTCGCCGCCAGCGGAGAGCAGCAACGAGCTCTGACGAGTTGCAGCCCTCCGCCTGCCGGGGCGGCGGACTGCGCGGCTCTGCGAGCCGCAGAAGCTCGGCCAAAAGCACTGCCCCGTGTCCGCCTCACTGCGGCTCCGCTTTCGCGCCGCCGCTTTTTCGCGCGCCTGCGCGATTCATCTATAATTCGGCTACCGCCGAAATAGTTGAATCGCTCCTTTAAGGTCGGCGCGCGAAATGTAATAAAGGCCGCCCGCCGTGGCGCGAACGCGTCCGTCGGGCGAGCGCACCCTTCGGGTGTTTTACTGGCCGCCTCTACCCCTGTTCTTTGTCCGCGCGCTGGCGGAAATCTTATTCAAAAGCGAAACACGCGTTTGAATGATTTCCTACTTCAGCGGTCGCGCGCGGATGGTCATTGTCCCGGATAGAACTGTTCTTTCTGTGAACAGAAAGAACCAAAGAAACTTTAGACGGATGCTGACGCATCCTAAAGCTGCCGGAGACCCAAATCCCACAAACGCACACGTTGCGGCACTACCCGCCTCTACTGTCCGGCACGGGCGAAAGCGTGCTCGCCAAATCCAGAACGGCTGCTCCTGCCGACTTTTTCCCGGAAATTCCATACCTTTGTCAATCGCTGAAATCACAGATCCATGAGCAAAAAATTCACCGAGTATAAAGGACTCGATCTCGCCGCAATCGGCACGGAGGTGCGGACGCTGTGGGACAAGGAGGAGACTTTCAGAAAAAGTATCGAAACCAGAGAAGGACACCCGACGTTCGTATTCTACGAGGGGCCGCCGTCGGCGAACGGGGTGCCGGGGATTCACCACGTCATGGCACGAACGATCAAGGATGTATTCTGTCGCTACAAAACGCAGAAGGGATTCCTGGTGCACCGGAAGGCGGGGTGGGATACGCATGGGCTGCCGGTGGAGCTCGGGGTCGAAAAGAAACTCGGGATCACGAAAGAGGATATCGGAAAAACCATCTCGATCGAGGACTACAACCGCCAGTGCCGCGAGGCGGTGATGGAGTACACGGGGTTGTGGAACAAGCTCACCCGACAGATGGGATATTGGGTCGATATGGAGAATCCGTATATCACCTACGACAACAAGTACATCGAAACGCTGTGGTGGATGCTCAAGCAGCTCTACGAGAAGGGGCTCTTATACAAGGGGTATACGATTCAGCCTTACTCGCCGGCGGCGGGGACGGGCTTGAGCAACCATGAGCTCAACCAGCCGGGGTGTTATCGGGATGTGAAGGACACGACCTGCACGGCGCAGTTCAAGATTATCCGAGACGAGCGCAGCGAATTCCTGTTCGCGGCGACGGAGGGCGGGGAGGCTGCTGTGCGGGGGGATTTGTATTTCCTGGCGTGGACGACGACGCCGTGGACGCTGCCGAGCAATATGGCGCTGGCGGTGGGGCCGAATATCCGGTATGTGCAGGTGATCTGCGCCAATCCGTACACGGGGACGGAGCAGACGGTGATACTGGCCAAGGAGTTGCTGGAGAAGACCATGGCGGGGGCGAAGATCGCGGACTATACGGTTATTCGTGAATATACGGGCTCTCAGTTGGAGGGGGTGCGGTATGAGCAGCTGATTCCGTGGATCAAGCCCGCTCTGACGGAGCTGGGCGGGGATGCGTTCCGGGTGATTGCGGCGGATTATGTGACGGTGGAGGACGGGACGGGGATCGTGCACATCGCGGCGACGTTCGGGGCGGACGACGACCGGGTGTCGAAACAGAACGGCATTGCGCCGATGCTCTTGTTGGATAAGGCGGGCAAGTGGCAGCCGATGGTGGATCGGACGGGGAAATTCTTCCTGACGGATGACCTCGATCCGGAGTTTGTGGCCAAGTATGTGGACGCTTCTTATAACGAGTTCGCGGGCAAATTCGTCAAGAATGCCTACGATCCGGCCAAGACGGAGAAGGACGAGACGCTGGATGTCGAAATTTGTATGATGCTGAAGGCCAACAATCAGGCGTTCAAGATCGAGAAGCATACGCACAACTATCCGCACTGCTGGCGGACGGACAAACCGGTGCTGTACTATCCGCTGGATTCGTGGTTCATCCGGACGACGGCGGTGAAGGATCGGTTGATCGACCTCAACAGGACGATCAACTGGAAACCGGCGTCGACGGGCGAGGGGAGGTTCGGGAAGTGGCTCGAAAACCTGGTGGACTGGAACCTGAGCCGGTCGAGGTATTGGGGGACGCCGCTGCCGATCTGGGCGACGGAGGATCACAGTGAATTGAAGTGTATCGGGTCGGTGGCGGAGCTCAAAGCTGAGATCGAGCGGTCGATTGCGGCGGGGGTGATGACGGAGAATCCGTTGGCCTCGTATAAAGAGGGGGATTTTTCGAAGGCGAATTATGACGGTTTCGACCTGCACAGGCCGTATGTGGACCACATCGTACTCGTTTCATCCAAGGGGGAACCGATGCGGAGGGAGCCGGACTTGATCGACGTCTGGTTCGACAGCGGGGCGATGCCGTATGCGCAGGTGCATTATCCGTTCGAGGTCGACGAAGTGGATTTTAAGGGGAAGATTTACCCGGCGGACTTCATCGCGGAGGGGGTGGATCAGACCAGGGGGTGGTTCTTCACGCTCCATGCGCTGGCGACGATGCTGTTCGACGGGGTGGCGTTCCGGAATATCATCTCCAACGGTTTGGTGCTGGACAAAAACGGAAACAAGATGTCGAAGCGGTTGGGGAATGCGGTGGATCCGTTCGAGGTGATGGATCGGTTCGGGGCGGATGCGGTGCGGTGGTACATGATTTCGAACTCGCAGCCGTGGGACAACCTGAAGTTCGACACGGACGGGGTGGACGAGGTGCGGAGAAAGTTCTTCGGGACGCTCTATAATACGTACAGCTTCTTTGCGCTGTATGCCAATGTGGACGGGTTTACGGCTGATTCTCTGGCGGCGGATTTCGTGCCGGTGGCGGAGCGGCCGGAGATCGACCGGTGGATCATCTCGTTGCTCAATACGCTGGTGAAAACGGTTACGGACTCTTTGGAGGCGTATGACCCGACACCGGCGGCGAGGGCGATTGCGACGTTCGTGGATGAGAATTTGTCGAACTGGTATGTGCGCCTGAATCGGAAACGGTTCTGGGGAGGGGAGATGACGCGGGACAAACGGGCGGCGTTCCAGACGCTGTACACTTGCCTGAAGACGGTCGCGCTGCTGGCGGCGCCGTTCGCGCCGTTCATCTCGGACAGAATCTATCGAGATTTGACGCACAACGAGGAGGGGTCGGTGCATTTGGCGGAGTTCCCTGTGTACGATGCGGCGTTGGTGGATGAGGAGCTGGAGCGGAGGATGGAGCTGGCGCAGCGGGCGTCGTCGATGGTGCTGGCGTTGCGGCGAAAGGTCAATATCAAGGTGCGGCAGCCGTTGCAAAAAATGATGATTCCGGTGTTGGATGCGGCAGTACAAAGGCGGCTGGAGGCGGTCGAGTCACTTATCCTGAATGAGGTGAATGTCAAAGAGGTGGAGTATCTACACGAGACGACGGGCATCATTACCAAGCGGATCAAACCGAATTTCAAGACACTGGGGCCGAAGTACGGCAAACAGATGAAGGCGATTGCGGCGGCGGTGGCGGAGTTCTCGCAGGAGGATATCGCGGCGATCGAGGCGTTGGGTTCGACAGGGGGTGCGGCGACTTATGACCTGGCGATTGCGGGGGGCGAGGTGCTGCCGGTGGAACGGGCGGATTTCGAAATCACGTCGGAGGATATGCCGGGCTGGCTGGTGGCGACGGAGGGGACGCTGACCATTGCGCTGGACATCGAGGTGACGCCGGAGCTCAGGGCGGAGGGGATGGCGCGCGAGCTGGTGAACCGGATCCAGAACCTGCGCAAGGAGCAGGGCTTCGAGGTGACGGACAAAATTCGGGTCGTGGTGGAGTCGAATCCGGAGACGGATGAGGCGGTGAGCCGATTTGCGGATTATATCGCGGCGCAGACGTTGGCGCAGGGAGGGGTCTCGGTAGCGCAGGGGCGGCAGCGGTCGGAGATCGAGATCGACGAACTGCCGCTGACGGTGACGGTCGAACGGATCGGATAGCGCTTGCCTTGTTTTTCAACTGGGTATATGGCAGCGGTTCTGCTCTTTCGGGACAGAACCGCTGTTTTTTGTATCTGTGCGCCTTTTGTGTCTGAATGCTTTTTGTGTCTGAATGTAACCGCCCCGGGCTACCGCGACGGGGGCCGTTTCGACCGGTTCGGGGCTCTGCTGGACGTGGGGCTGTTGGGCTATAGCTGGTCTGCGACGGCTTGCGAAACAAATGGCGGAAGTTTGGATTTCAAAACGATACACGCTGATCCGGAACGTGCCAACAATCGGGCGCACGCTTTTCAGTTGCGTTGCCTCTCGGAATAAACGGGGCGGGCGACTGCTGGAGTAGGAAATCATTCAAAGCGTCTTGCGCTTTGAATAAGATTTCCGCCAGCGCGCGGAATAGGGAGTTGGACTGAGGCTGCCCGCGTTGCATAGGGTAGAGGCTGGCATTAAAACGCCCTGTGGGCGCGCCCGCCCGGCGTAAGGGCAGTCCTCTCCTATAGGACAAACGCGCGCCCCGCCTAAAGGAGCGATTCCACTATTTCGGCGGTAAGCCGAATATAGTTGAATCGCGCAGGCGCGCGAACGAAGAGTTGGGCTGAGTTGATTAAGCGATACGCAATATCGCTCCCTCCCGCCGGGGTCACCCGGACGCCGCCCGCGCAGGGCAGTTCCGTCCGGCTCGAAGCTCGACCGCGCGCCACACCTAAAGAGGGAAATCGTCAAAATGCACTTGTGCGTTTTGACAAGATTTCTCCAGGCGCGCGAACAAAGAACTGCGCGTGAAATTCCGTCGCCCGCGGGGATTGCGGCGGAGCGGTAGCGGAGCCGCAGTGAGGCGGACACGAGGCGGAGAACTGGGGCAAGCTTGGGGCTGTGCTTATTCTTCAGGCGGGAAAACCGTAGCCGGTTTTCCCGCCGTGCCAGGCCGAGCATGAGGTGTGGATTTGGGCGGTGGCTTGGGCCGGGCTTCTGCGACTCGCAGAGTCGCGCGGGCCGAAGCCTCCCCCAGCGGAGGCCCGCAACTCGCCATGCTCGTTTTAGGCCCCGCAGGCTTCAACCCGCTAAAGCAATTGCATTTTCGCAAGCTCGGTTGTGTCCCCGTTGGCGGCGAATTGCTAAGACTAAGAGCGAATAGCGCGATTCGTAGAATCGCCGTCCTCGGGGAGAGCGACTCTTTAGCGGCGCGTGGGGGGCGCGCCGAGGACGAACTTCCGAGAATAGGGCGGTGGTTTGGGCGAAACTCTTGCGACCCAACGGCCCACTTTGTCAAGAACGAATAGGTAGTTCGTCCCCAATAGGGTAGCTTAAGTGGAGCGGGCCGGAGCCACCCCAGGCGTAGGCCTGCAACGTCGCGATGCTCGTTGCTGCTACCGCTGGCGGCGACCCGCACCAATTCAACAGTTCCAAACTCTACCCCCGCAAAAACCCGCAACACGCCGCTCACGCGTCGAAATTTGCGACCAACTTCCGGATGCCGACCCCGTCCCCAAGCAAATCGCCTGTACCGCAATGCGGTACAGGCGATTTCTATTTCCCCTCTCACCATTCGGCAAGAGGCTACTGGACGGTCACTTCGACGGAGGCGGGGAAGAGACGTTCCGGATCGAAAAAGGCGGCACAACTGTTCACCAAATTAGCCGCGTCCAAAGAGACCGGCCCGTTGAACTTCTCGACGCCATTCACGCGAACGGTCACCGGACGGGTCAGGTCGACCAGTTTGTCATTCAGGTAGATCACAACGCGGCCTTTGGTCGCCGGAGTATAGGTCTTGGCGTATTTCAACGGGATATTGTATGGGCCGTCTTCCGCCACGGCATAAGTCACGGTGTTCACCGTCAGATCGACGGTGTTGCCGGTGATGGTCATCTCGTAGCACGAACGAGACGAGGCGTCGTCGTTCGAACGCTCTTTCACGTACAGGTTGTAGAAGCCGTCCCGATAACGCCGAGAGGCTTCGCCGTCGTATCCTTCGTCGAGCGGGAAGTCTTCCCAATAAACGTACTTGGGCCAAGGATTCCGAGCCGGTTGCCGTTCCAGCCACTCGGTGGTCTGGGCTTCATTATAGTAAAACCCATGCTCTTTGCCGGGCATCAGTTCGACCCGGTGGTTGTAATAACCGGGATGAGCGGCCTGCAACCGGTCGAGCTCTTCACCGACGGCGAGGGTCAGCTGGTCGCGCGAATAGGAGAAGTCTTTTTCGCCGGTGTGCATGGTGAACGCGATGTTGGCATAGTTCTCCGGCGGGGCGAATTTCAGGTTCTCGCCACCGGCCAAAGGCCCGGCGCCGGCCAGATAGTCGGCATAAAAGGCTGCCAAACTCTGGCTGCCGTAGGCGCCTTCCGAAATCCCGAAGAAATAGATGCGATTCGGGTCGGTTTCGCTTTGCAGGTAGGACTGGCACAGCAACTGTTCCCAGGTGAGCTGACGCGATTTCAACTTCCAGCGTGTCCCTTCGGCTCCTTTCGGACTCCGGGGAATGAAATAGAGGCTCGGGCTGTCCTGAAAATAGCCGGCCCAGCTGTAAACGGCGTGCCATTCGTCCAGCGAGCTGTTACCCGAACCGTGCAGGAAAAGGAACAACGGATAACCTGCGGCCGGCTTGCTGCCTTTCGAGAAGTAGTAGAACGGCATCGTGCCGGTATAGAAAGGGTTGGCGTCTTGGAGTTCCCAACTTCCGCTTTGGGTCGGAAAATTGTTCTTGTCATAGGTCGGCATCGGGGTCGGTGCGGGCAGTTGCTCTTTTACTGTCCGGCTGTAGGCGGATCCCCACGAGTCCCAGACGACGGCTTGGGTTTCGGCGACCTGGTCGGCTGTCAGTGACACGGAGGTCGCATAGGCGCCGGTATTGCCTTTGAGGTAGCCGGTGAAATAATCGACGTAGGTCTGGTCGGCCAACTCGAAAGCGGGCCAGCCCGACTGCGGTGTCGTTTTCTCGGATTTACAGCCGACGAGGGCGGCGGCCAAACCGAGCAGGGGAAGGTATTTTTTCATAATCTTCTGATTTTGGGTGTTTAAATCTTCGTTATGGATGGGGGGAGAGGGATACAAAGACGAGACGCTGCTACGAAACGGGATGTTTCCCTATTCCGCAGGCAGGTCTCGCGTATAATTTGGGTTCGAAAATTCGGAACCGGGGGAAAGCCGCGCTCCGTTCGAAAAGCTACTCTTCCCAACTGTCGACGACGGCGCAAAGCCGGTCGAAGATCTCGTCGATGGTACCCACGCCGTCCACGGCCCGGTATTTGTCCTGTTGTTTATAGTATTCGGCGACCACGGCGGTCTGGGCGTCGTAAACGGCGATCCGGTTTCGGATGGTGTCGATGCTCTGGTCGTCGGCGCGGCCGCTGGTCTTCCCGCGGGCAAGAATCCGTTCGATCACGACGTCGTCGGACACTTCCAGGGCGACCATCCCGGTCACTCCGGTGCCGATGCCTTTCAGGATCCGGTCGAAAGCTTCGGCCTGGGGCAGGGTGCGCGGAAATCCGTCGAAGATCACGCCGCGGGCCGAGCGGTGTTCTTCGACGTATTTTTCGATAATGCCGAGCACCAATTCGTCGGAGGCCAGTTTGCCGCCTTCCATCTGGGCGGCGGCGAGCCGACCGAGTTCGCTCCCGCGGCTCATCTCGTCGCGGATGGCCTGGCCGGTGGAGAGGTGCAAGAGTCCGTAACGTTCCTGGAGTTTCTCGGCCTGGGTGCCTTTGCCGGCCCCCGGAGGGCCGAATAACACGATATTCAACATGATGCGATAAATCTCTACACTTGGGCGCGGAGCCGGACGATGATCACGGCTGCGTTTACGAGGGGGTAAAGTTATTTTTTTAATCTTAATTTTGCAAAAACATGACACAAGCTAAGAAAATGAATCGGACGGAAATATCGGAATTGGGCAAGGTCGCTTTCGTGGAGCGGCTGACGGAACCTTTCACGACGAATGAAAATACGCGTATCCGGCAGGGGATCGGAGACGATGCGGCGGTGATCGACCGCGGGGGATGGCTGGAGGTGGTGGGCGAGGCGACGCTGCTGGAGGGGATCGATTTCGACCTGACGTACACGCCGTTGGAGCACTTGGGGTACAAGCTGGTGGCGGCGGCGGTGTCGAATATCTGTGCGATGAACGGGCGGGCGGAGTATCTGACGGTGAGTGTGGGGCTGTCGGCGAGGTTCTCGGTGGAGGATGCGACGGCGCTGTACGACGGGATCAAGCGGGCGACGGAGGCGTATGGGGTGGCGTTGATCGGGGGGAATACGTCGGCGTCGCTGACGGGGCTGAACCTGATGGCGACGGCGATCGGAACGGTGGCGGAGGAGGAGCTGACGTTGCGCAGCGGGGCGAAAACGACGGATCTGCTCTGTGTGACGGGCAATCTGGGGGCGGCGTACATGGGGTTGCAGCTGCTGGAGCGCGAGAAACGGGTGCTGAAGGGCAACGGGGTGAGCCGACCGGAGCTGACGAAGGAGCATGCTTACCTGCTGGGGCGGCAGCTGAAGCCGGAGGCGAGGGTGGATATCGTTCAGGAGCTGCGGGAGGCGAAGATTCGGCCAACGGCGATGATCGACGTGACGCGGGGGCTGGCGTCGGCGGCGCTGCATTTGTGTCGGAGATCGGAGGTGGGGTTGCGGATCTATCTGAACCGGATTCCGATCGCGTCGGATACGTTCCGGCTGGCGGAGGAGATGCACATCGACCCGGTGGTGGCGGCGCTGAACGGGGGGGACGATTTCGAGCTGCTCTTCACGGCGCCGCTGGACAAGCATCAGGAGTTGCTGGCGATGCCGGGGGTGGATGTGATCGGCCACGTGGTAGCTGCGGAGAAGGGGGCGGCGCTGGTGACGCCGGACGGGGGCGAAATCCGCATCCAGGCGCCGGACTGGACGGCGCATCGGGCTGCGGAGGGGGCGGCCTCGGAGGAATAGTCCTTCGGCCCCGGGCTATCGTTCAAAGGGATAGTCTTGGGCTTCGGGCTACCGCTCAGAGGGACAGTCCTGGCCCCGGGCTACCGCGATGCGGGGAACAACAAGCGGTTCGGCGGGCTGGGGAGCGTCGGCCTCGAGGGTTCGGTCTGGTCGACGGGGACGAGCGGGGGGTACGGCATTTATCTGTTTTTCCAAATAGGGGCGCTCAGTTCCTATTCTCATGCTCGCGCTCACGGTTTTCAGTTGCGTTGCCTCTCGGAATAAACGGGGCAAGAGAGCTCTTGACGGAACCGATTGGGGACTTAGAACCCGGGCTTGGGCCTGTTTTCCTTTTCAAATTTTGCGGGTCGCTGAACCGCGCGGCACGCCCCGGGCTTCCGCGACTACCGTCAGGAGATGCAGTATGGTTTCGGCAACCATGGATTTTGCTGGTCATCCACCTTAAATCCGGGCAATGATTATCATCGGGGCATGCATTTGGACTTCAACGCAAGGTATCTCAAAACAGACGCAGCTAACGCTCGTGCCAGCGGTCTTCAGTTGCGTTGCCTCTCGGAATAAACGGAGGTGTACACCCGCAGTGGGCAATGGCTGGAGTTACCCTATATAGTTAGGTGCCGCAACATGTGATCCCATTGGGGTGGTCGGAGCCAGC
>NZ_JBQIQO010000044.1:0-17348 GCF_056799795.1 Rikenella sp. | reverse complement strand
ACGGAGCGATACTGCGTATCGCTTAAGCAGCTTGGCCCAGTTCTTAGTGCGCGCCGGGGAAATCTTGTCAAAACGTGCTAGCACATTTTGACGATTTCCCTAGTTTAGGCGTCGGTGCGCGTTGGTTTGAGGGGACTGTTCTTTTTGTTCACAAAAAGAACCAAAAAAACTTTAGACGGATGCTGACGCATCCTCAAAGTGCCGACGGCCCAATTCTTTGTTCGCGCGCCTTGCGCGATTCATCTATATTCGGCTACCGCCGAAATAGTTGAATCGCTTCTTTTGGCGGGGCGCGCGGTCGAGCTTTGACCCGCATGAAACTGCCCTGCGCGGGCGGCGTCCGGGTGACCCCGGCGGGACAGAGCGATACTGCGTATCGCTTAATCAGCTCAGCCCAATTCTTTATTCGCGCGCCTGTGCGATTCATTCTATTTCGGCTACCGCCGAAATAGTTGAATCGCTTCTTTTGGCGGCGGCGCGCGGTCGAGCTTTGTCCCGCCTAAAACTGCCCTCGGGCCGGCCGGGCCCCACGTCCCGTGGACGGGAAATGCTTACGCATTTCAACTACCAGCCTCTACCCCGTTTATTCCGAGAGGCAACGCAACGGAAAACCATAAGCACGATGGTCTGCGCTGCCGGTATCGAGCCACGTCACGAAGAAATTCAAGTTCAGGCCGTTGATCTCTTTAACTGCAAGCGACCAACTGTACCCGGCGTTACCGATGCTACCCGGCGCGCCACCCGCATAGCTGCGCCAGCCCGGGGCGGGGATTTCTATTCAGGCACCCCAAAAAGTGAACAGCCCCTGCACAAAAACACCCTGAGGCACACAATAATTTCACCCCGACACTCGTTGTCCGGGCAAACGTGAACGCAAACAACGCAAACGCGAACACAAACAACCCCTCAACGCCCCCCTCATGCCAAACCCCCAAACCACGACACACCGAAGCCTCTGGTTCCCCATCCTCAGCCTGCTGATCCTCTTCTGCGCCGCCAACATGCTCCTCGGAGCCCTCGCCCGACAACTCGACCACCTCGGAAACGCCGGACTCCGCCAATTCATCGCCTACGTAGGCAGCTTCGCCGTCACCATCGGCTACGCACTCGCCATCAGACGGCACTGGGGAGTGCTCATGCCCTCCTTCCGGCCCGAAAAGTGGAAACTCCACGGGCCCTTTATCCTCGTCGGTGTCATCCTCCTCTTCGCCACAGGCATCCTCCTCACACCCATCACCGACCGGATGCCCGACCAGTACAGCCGACTGCTCGACGACTACCTCAGGGGCGGACTCTGGCCCGTCATCACCGCCGTCGCCGCCGCGCCGCTCCTCGAAGAGTTCCTCTTCCGCGGCATCATCCAGAAAAACCTCGTCGCACGAGTCGGGCCCGGAGCCGGAATCCTGATCGCCGCCGCCATCTTCGGCGCCATCCACCTCATCCCCCAACAGATGATCTACGCCGGCTGCGTCGGCCTGATCCTCGGCTGCATCTACCACTTCACCGGATCGCTGGGCAGCGCCGTCGCCGTACACTTCATCAACAACGGCATCGCCACCCTCGCAGGCTTCGTCCTCGGAAGCGAAAGCATCGAAAAACGGCTCCTCGGAGGCGGAGAAGGGCCCGTATGGTACACCGCCTACGGCCTCTCGATCGTGCTGGCGGCAGCCGCAGCGGCCTATGCCGTGCGGCGCATCAAACGCACCAAGAGCGATTCCGCCCGGAGGGATTAGGGATTTCGCAAAAGAATCGCTATTTTTGTTCGTTAGTGCGCTCCCCGCTTCGGGCGCGCCCACATCGTAACACCACCGTGAAACACCTCTCGACACGCACCTGCCTCGCCGGGCTGCTGCTCGCCGGACTGGCGATCGGCGCCCCGAGTTGCAACAAACTCAAACTCTACAACGCCGATCGCGGCGAGGTCATCGCCTCGGTCGGAAACCGGAAACTCTATGCCAGCGACATCGCCGGACTCATCGAACCGGGGCTCACGGCACGGGACAGCGTGGCGGCGTTGCAGGCCATTGCCGAAAACTGGGTGCGCAAGGAGATCAAAAGCGCCGCGGCAGAGGAGGCTTTCTCGGAACAGACCCAGGATATCGAGGCCCGGGTGGCCGAGTATCGCGGCGCGCTGCTCACCTACCGCTACGAACAGGAGTGGGTCGGGCAGCGGCTCGACACGGCGGTCACGGCGGAGCAGATCACCGAATACTATGACGCGAACCGGAACGGATTCCGGCTCGCCGGGCCGATCGTCAAGGCACGCATCGCAAGGATTCCGGCCGGACTCAGGCAGAGCAAAAAGCTCGAAGAGATGTTCCGATCCGAAAACGAAAACGACCGGAACGACTTCCTCAACATCTGTCACAAAAACGGATACCGGACGGACGACTTCAGCACCGAGTGGACGGACTTCAGCACCGTGATCCAGCATATCCCTTTCTCGCAGAGCAACTTCGACGACTTCCTCCGGACGCACCGCTACTACGACGTCGAGGACGACGAATACAAATACATGCTGGCCATCGACCTCTTCCGGCCCAGCGGAGACTACTCGCCCAGGGAACGCGAAACGGAAAATATCCGTAAAATCATCCTCAACCGGCGGCGGCAGGAGTTGCTCAGGCACCTCGAAGACAGCCTCTACGCCTCGGCCCGGAACGACCGACGGTTCGACATCAAAATCAGCGAATAATCAACCTCTCTCTCCTACATGAGACTCAGACACTTTTCGACCTCACTGCTGCTGGGCGCGCTCGTGCTCGCTTCAGGCCGGGGAGCAGCGCTCGCGGCGCCGGCGACGGACTCTACGGCGCACGTCCTTCCGCAAACCATTGCCGACGAGGTCGTGGCGGTGGTGGGAAACAGCCAGATCCTCCTCTCCGACCTCGAAGAGGCCACCAACGAAACGGTACGGGCGCGTGCCATGACGGGTACGATCACCGACCGGCCGGCTCGCGACGAGGCGCTGGAGAACCTGCTCATCGTGAAACTCCTCTCGGAACAGGCCCGGGCCGACTCGCTCGACAAGGAGCTCCCCGGCGGACTCGAAGCGCAGATCGAGGCTCAAATCCAGCAACTGGTGCTCGAAGCGGGATCGGTCAAGGCGCTCGAAAAGAGGTTCCGCAAGGAGATCTACGCCATCAAGGACGACCTGAAAAAGGCGGCCGAAGACATGCAGCTGGCCAGCCTGATGCAGAGCGACGTGATGAAAAAGGTGACGGTGACGTATGCCGAGGTGGCGGACTTCTTCGGCAAAGTGCCGCTCGACTCGATGGAGCTGATCCCGGAACAGTACGTCTACGCCCAGATCGTGCGGCTGCCGCCGGCCACGGAGGAGCGTAAGTTCGAGGTGCGGCAGCGGCTGCTCGAATTCCGCCGCCGGATTCTGGCGGGCGAAAAGCTGGGGGCGCTGGCGCGGCTCTACTCGATGGACCCGGGGACGGCACGCAGCGGCGGAGAATGGGGGCCGGGGGATGCCAACCAGCTGGTCTATCCGATCGTCGAGGCGCTCGAAAACCTGAAGCCGGGGATGGTCTCGGAGGTGATCGAAACGGAGTACGGATACCACATCGTGGAGCTGATCTCGCGGCGCGACAACCTGTTGCACTTCCGCCAGATCCTGCTCAAACCGCAGTTCACGGTCGAGGAGACGGAGCGCGAACTGAAACTCCTCGACAGCTTGGCCCGGGAGATCGGAACGGACAAAAAGGCGTTCGAAGAGGCGGTCGGGCTCTACTCGATGGATGCCCAGACGAACCGAAACGGCGGGGTGGTGTTCAATGCGAAGGAGGCACGGGAGAATTTCGACACGAAGTACGCCAATCCGCGCTACATGAAGGATGCGCTCGACCCGATGGACTACCGGGCTCTGTCGCGGTTGCAGCCGGGCGAGGTCTCGGCGCCGTTCGAAACGATCGACCGGGCGAACGGGAACACGCTCTACAAGATAGTGCGGCTCAACGAGGTGATCCCGACGCACGCGGCGAGCCTGGCACAGGACTACGAAATCATCGAGGATGTGGCGCTCCAGGACAAGCAGAACCGGACGCTGGACAAGTGGCTCAACGAGATGATCGGCAAGATGTACGTCTGGATCGCGCCGGAATATCGGGGGTTGCAGTTCGAGCGGAAGTGGATTCGGGAGTAGCGGGGTGCCGCGCCTGGGCGTTGCCAAGGCTGCCCATTGCCCACCGCGAGCAAGCGGGGCCTGCGCGGCTGACGCGTTCGCGTCATGGCGGGCGGTCGTTACTATTCCTGCTTAGCCTAACCGCGCGCGACTGCTGGAAAAGGAAATCATTTAAACGCATGATTTGCGTTTGAATAAGATTCCCGCCAACGCGCGGCCAAAGAACGGGGGTAGAGGCGGCCAGTTGAAATGCGCAAGCATTTCCCGTCCACGGGATGTGGGGCCCGCGCGGCCCGAGCGCAGTACCCTCCCGTAGGTACAGCCGCGCGCCACGCCTAAAAAGGGAAATCTTGTCAAAACTCGCTTGCGTGTTTTGACAAGATTTCCCAAGGCGCGCGAACAAAGAATGGCGTGCAAAACTCCGTCGCCCGCCCGCTTTAAAGGGCATATTCTGCCGGTTGGCACTCGGCCAATCCGGCAAGAATTGCCGCGGGCGACGTTTAGGAGTAGACACACCCATCTTTCGAGTGCCGAGCGGCACCGGCGGAGCGAAAGCGGAGCCGCAGTGAGGCGGACACGGGGCGAAGAACTGGAGCGAGCTTTGTACCGTGCTGTTCTTTGGGCGCGAAAACCGTTTTTTTTCTCCCCCCCGCGCTGGGCCGAGCTGTTGACCGAGCTTTTGCGACCCTTTGGGGTCGCGCGGGCCGAAGCCTCCGACCGCGGAGGGACGCACAGCGTCTTTTGCTGCCAGCCTCTACCCCAACCCCCGCAGGCTTCGACCCGCTTGAACTGAAAGCGAGTAGCGCGGTTCTTTGAACCGCCGGCCCTGTCGCCCAGCGGCGAAGCCGCTCGGGGGGTGGGCGACAGGCCGAAACCGAGAGCTTTAGGCGGTGAATGGGTGCGGTGCTCGTGCGACCTTTAGGTCGCCGGGCCTGCGCGCTGGGCCTTCGGCCCACCCGGGGAGCGCGCGGCCCGAACCCGACAGAATTGGGGCAGAGAATTGGCTGTGCTTTGGGAGGTCAGACGCTCGGGAGGTACTGTCATGGGGTAGAGGCGGCCAGTAAAAGACGCTGTGCGTCCCTCCCGAGGGAGAGGCGTCCGGCCCGCGCGGTTCTGCGAACCGCAGTAAACGCAATACAGGGTAGAGGCTGCCAGTAAAACGCCCTGTGGGCGCGTTTATTCCGAGAGGCAACGCAACTGAAAACCGTGGCCGCGATTGTGCGCGCTGCCGGGGCCGAGCTCCTGCATGTAGAAGCCCAAATACCGCACCGTGACACCGCCCGTCACCGGCGTACACGACCAACTGTACCCGTGGTTGCCGACGCTCCTTGCTACACCCTCATAGCCCGCGCGACCGAAGTCGCGGTAGCCCGGGGCGGAGGCACACCCCAAAAAAACACAGACCCGACAACTCGCCTAACACCCGACAAACCATGGACTTCGGATTCACCATCAACGCCCCGCGCGCCATCTACCTCGACCGGATAGACCCCGCGCTCCGAGACCGCATCATCCGACGGGAACCCACTACCCTGCTCTGCATCGGCTGCGGCAGCTGCACCGCCACCTGCACCGCCGGACAATTCGCCCCCTTCAGCCTCCGCAAAGTCCAGCACTGGATCAGACGAGGACAATACGAAGCCGCGAAAAACGCACTCAAAGCGTGCATGCTCTGCGGAAAATGCCGGATGGTCTGCCCCAGAGGAGTCAATACCCGAGCCGTGGTGCACACCCTGCTGGAAACCTTGTAAACCCGCAGGCCCTGCCCCACACATCGAAGAACCGACCCGAAACCCACTATGCCCACGACACGATACCTGATCGCCGCCCTCGCCGCCGCCTTTTTCCTCGTCCCGTTCGGCACCTCGCGCGGCGGCGCAGTCCAAGCCGGAACAGCGACCCCAACGACGGCACAGTCCCGGAACGACGGCGCTGAAACAAACGGCGAAAAAGCCATCGTCAACTACTACGGCGACCTGATGGCCAAACGCGGGCCGAACGACACCGTCCTCTACCTCAACGACCACGTCGCCTTCCACCACAACGGAGCCTTCATCCAGTGCGACAGCGCACGGCGGTACGACGAATACCGTATGGAGTGCTTCGGGAACGTCATCATCAACAAAGACTCCACCTTCATCTACGGCGACCGCGCCAGCTACGACGGACACACCAACCTCGCCAAAGTCTACTCCCCCCTCCTGAAACTCGTCAACGGAGAGGCCACCATGTGGGTCTACGACGAAATGGAGTTCGACACACGCACCAACGTCGGCAAATACGACCGGGGAGGAGTCATCTTCCTGCGCGACAACCTCATGGAGTCCGATCGCGGGATCTACTACGGCGACTCGGCCCTCATTACCTTCGCCGGACACGTCGCCATGCGCAACACCGACTACCGGATGCGCACCGACTCGATCGGATACGACCTGAACAACGAGATCGTTACGTTCCTCGCGAAGACCTATATTTGGGATCAGGAGCGCGACTTCCTCACCGCGGATCGCGGGCAGTACGTGCGCGCGACCCAGACCTACCACTTCACGCGCAACGCCTACGCCATGACCGCCGACCAGGAGTTCTGGGCCGACACGATGGACTACGAAAGCGTCGGGAGGCGGGTGACCCTGCGCCGCAACATCCAGATGCTCGACACCGCCCAACGGGCGATCGGGCTGGGCGACTACGGCTTCTACGACGACTCGCTGAGCAACGGGATGCTCACGGCACGACCGGCCGTGATCCTCTACGACAGCGTGGCGGAGCCGGCTCCGGACTCCTCGACGCTATGGATGACCGACTCTTTGCCCCGGGCGGAACGGCCGGCACCGGACTCCACCTTTGCGCGGGCCGACACGATGTTCTTCCACACCTATGGGCCGGGGCTGTCGAAACCGGGGCTGAAACACAACGTGCCGGGAGACTCGACGACACGCACCGTTCAGACGGACAGCTTGGCGATTGCGGCTGTTGCTGCGGCGGATTCGACCACAGCAGCGGGCAGGATCCGGCGGGCGGCGGCGATCGGAGCCGAAGAGCCGCCGATGCCGGAAGCACCGGACTCGACCGTCGGCCTCGGGATCGACTCGACCCGCTTATTGCCCGATTCATCGGGGACGGCACCGCGAAAAGACTCGCTCGAACGGGTCGTCCGCGGACGGCATCACGTCAAACTGTGGCGGACGGACGTACAGGGAGTCTGCGACTCGCTGACGGCCTACTCGGTGGACTCGATGGCGATTCTCTACGGACGGCCGATTATCTGGAACGGCGACAACCAGCTCACGGCGGATCGCATCGAGCTCTTCAGCCGCGACGGCGAGATCGACTACGCCGAATTCATCGGCTCGCCGTTCATCACCCAAAAGGCCGAACACTCCGACACGCTCTTCAACCAGGCCGAGGGGCGCTTCCTGCAGGCGTGGTTCCGCGAGAACGAGATTCATCGGGCCATCATGACCGGGAACGTCATCAACTACTACTTCACGGGGCAAGACAGCCTGCCGCCGGACGAGATGTACGTCGTCTCGTCCGCCAGCCTCACCATCGACTTCGAAGACCAGGAGCCGGTGAACTTCAACTGGGGCGGCGCGGGCGACGGATACGTCGACCCGCTGGACAAGGTGCCGGCCGGTCAGTCACTGCAGCTCAAGGGATTCAGCTGGGAACCGGAACGGAAACCGACCGGACGGTACGACATCACCGACCGGTCGGTACGGCCCTCGCAGCGGCGCGAGGCGGAGGGGTATGCCCAGCCGGCCTTCCCGATCGAAGAACGGTTCCGGCAGACGCGCCAGCGGCTGATCGAAAGCGGCACCTGGCGGGATCGCAACGAACCGCTGTGGGTGACGCTCGACATCTTCAACACCTCCACCCTGCTCTACCAATAGAACCACACAATAAATTGACCATGAAATTCTTACATATCACCCTCCTGTGCTGGGCCCTCTGCGGAGCCACGCTCGCCACCGGCATGGCCGCACCGGCCGAAGCTTCGCCGAAACCCCGGAAAGAGTATCGACGCGGACTCGAAGCCATCACCCGCCGGAATGCCGAAGCCTCGCTGCGTTTTCTGGCCTCGGACGAAATGGGAGGCCGACTCGCCGGATCGGTCGAAGGGCGGATCGCCGGGCAATACATCCGCTCGGAGCTGGAACAGATGGGATACTCGCAACAGATTACGGAACAACCGTTTACGGGCAGAAAAGGCGAGGCGTTGCGGAATATTCTGGTCAAGATTCCGGGACGGGATACCACCCGGCAGGTGATCGTCGGCGCGCACTATGACCACGAGGGGCGGCGCGACGGACGCGTCTTTCCGGGCGCGGACGACAACGCCAGCGGCGTGACGGTGCTCCTGGAGCTGGCCCGGGCCGCTGCGGCGACGCGAACCCAGCCGGCACACACGCTGATCCTCGCCTTCTGGGACGGCGAAGAGCGCGGCCTGCAAGGCTCGCGGCACTACGTCTCGCGACTGGGGGCGGACACGGCGCGGATCGACTGCTACATCAACTTCGACATGGTGGGACGCAACACGGACGAGGCGCGGCCGCGTCTGTTCCGCTACTTCTACACGTCGGCCAAACCGGAACTGAAGACCTGGTACGCCGAATCGGTCAAGGCGGGCGGGCTGACTGAAGTGGAGGCGGATTTCCGTCCGTGCGACCGAACGATCGGCGGGAGCGACAACACGCCGTTCGCCCGCGCGGGCATTCCGATCGCGTGGTACCACACGGACGGCCATCCGGACTACAACACGCCGAACGACACGCCGGATCGGATCAACTACCCGAAACTGCTGGACATCGCTCGTTCGTCGTGGTACCTGATCTGGCGGATGGCCTACGTGGAGTAAGGCTCCTCGCCGGGCGGGCGGTTTCCGCACCCGGGGAGCCTCCGGCGGGTCGGGCGCGAAAAAAGAAGGCATAGGGTTTGGAAATTCGAAACGAACGCATTACCTTTGCACCGTCTTCCGACAAAGGGGAGGCACAAATTTATTTGGCGAGGTAGCTCAGCTGGTTAGAGCGCATGATTCATAATCATGAGGTCGAGAGTTCAAGTCTCTCTCTCGCTACTTGATTCTCAAAGGGTTGCAAATTACTTTGCAACCCTTTTCTGTTTGGCGGAAACCATCCGGCCCCTCCGCTCCGGGAAAATCCGCTCTCCGCCGCCCCATCCAACGCATTAAATGCGATTTTTCATTAAATTTGTAATAGTTTCGATCTTTTAGTAAACCTACTTCAAGAAACGAAACGGTTTTCAGGCAAATTTCAAACGTTCGATATGGTGAAAAATCTACTGACTATCGGAATCGGCTGCATCGTCGGGTGGCTGATGGCGGGATGCGACACGCCGGGCAGACGGCTGCGCTCGGCGGCCGAAGCGACCGGAAATCCGGAGATGCACCGGGTGGCGGAGCACTATGCCGACGACCCGCTGCGGGCCGAGGCGGCGAGGTTCCTCCTCGAAAACCTCCGGGGGCACGCCACACGCACGTTCGACCTCGTGCAGAGGCGGACGGGCGAGGTATCGGACTATTCGATCTACCGGCCCGAAATCACCGGAAGCAATTATCGGACGGCGCTCGACTCGCTTGGGCTGGCGGTGCGCTACCGCACCGAAAACGACGAGGAGGCGATGACGGCGGACTACCTGATCCGAAACATCGACCTGGCGTTCGACGCCAGGGAACGGTATCCGTGGGCGCGGCACTACTCCGACTCCGTTTTTATACGCTACGTGCTCCCCTACCGGATCGACACCGAAGAGCTCACGGACTGGCGGACGTTCTTCCGCACGCGCTACGAACCGATGATCGACACGATGGCGGGGCGGAAAGATATACGGGGTGTGGCGCGGCTGATTATCCGGGATGTCCGGAAGTGGTTCGGGTTCCATCCGGAGGCGTTGATGCTGAAACCGGCGTTCACGCCCGAGGAGGCGATGGCGTGCGGACGGGGCGAGTGCAACTCGGCGGCGGACATCTTCGTGCTGGCGCTGCGGGCGATGGGGATTGCGGCGACGAAGGATATGATTCCGGTGTGGGGCACGTCGGACGGGGGGCATGTCGAGACGGTCTATTTCGACGAACTGGGCAATCCGGTGCTGCTGGACACGGGGGAGTGGCTGGCGGCGGGGCCGCCGCGGATCTACCGCATGGAGTTCGATCGGTCGGCGGAGGCGGCGCGACGCTTCGGACAGCCCTATTTCCGGGCGGTGACGGGGGAGTATGTGGCGACTTCGAACCCGCGGGTGGCGTTCGACTCGGTGGCGGGGCCGGATGAGCGGGCGGCGCTGGCGGTCTTCAGCAACGAGCGCTGGCGGCCGGCGGTGTGGGCGGAAAGGCGGGAGGGGAAAGTGGCTCTTTTCCGGGAGATCGGACGGGGGATTCTCTACCTGCCGGTGCTTACGGACGGGAGATCGGTGCGGCCGGCGGGGCGACCGTTCCGGCTCGATCCGAGGAGCAATCTACAGTACCACGAACCGAACCTGGACCGGTTGGTGACGATCGATCTGACGCCGTTGATTCGGGAAGCCGAGCGGGACACGCTGAACCCGAATCACTACTATGTTGCGTATTGGACGGGGTGGGATTGGCGGGAGTGCGGGCATCCGATTGTCCACCGTCCCGGCGGGTCGGAGGACGGTCTGATCTATTCAGTGGCCGGGGTTCCGGACGGAGCGATTTACGGCCTCTTCGACAAACGCACGGGGCGGACATACCACCGGCGCATTTTCCGCAACGGCCGGGGCACAGCTCGGAGGTTCTGAGAGGAGTTTTTATCGGGGTGTCTTTTCAGGATATCGCTTTTTGCAGCGCGCCCCGGGCTTCCGATACTACCCCTCGGGCGCGCTGAACGGCGTCGGCAACCACGGGTACAGCTGGTCTGCCGCCTCGAGCGGTATCCGCGGCCTGGAGTTGTATTTCCGTTCGCAGTACCTCGATCCCAGCCTCTCGGACTACCGCGCTCACGGTTTTCAGTTGCGCTGCCTCTCGGAATAAACGCCGCGGGCCCGCGGGGGGCAAGGGGCTGGAGCTACCCTAACAACTGGCAGCCTCTACCCTACTTTTGTTTGACCTTAGCGGGTCGGACGCCCGGGAGGTATCGCAATTTTCGACGCGAAGCGGCGTATTGCGGGCCGGCGCCTGCCCACGGGCGGCCCGCGCGACTCTGCGAGTCGCAAGAGCATTACCCCCTTTTATGAGAAATCTGTCTTTCGGTTTCGGGCTGCGCGCTCCGGGGGTGGGCCGAACGGCCCAGCGCGCAAGCCCGGCGGTTCTACGAACCGCAAAAGCTCGGCCAACGGCGCGGCCCCACGCGACCCTAAAGCGTCGCCGGACTCGGCACATTCGTGCTGGGCGCGACAACAGTTCGCCGCCAGCGGAGAGCAGCAACGAGCTCCGACGAGTTGCAGCCCGCCGCAGGGGGTGGCGGCGAACTGCGCGACCCTACGGGTCGCAAGAGCAATGCCCAAGGCCCAGCCAATGGAACAGCCCAAAGCTCACCCAAAAGCACAGCCCAGTTTTTCCCCCCGTGTCTGCCTCACTGCGGCTCCGCTTTCGCTCCGCCACTTTTTCCGTCGCCCGCTGGGATTTCATCTCGATTTTGCTCACCGCAAAATGAGCGAAATCCCTCTCTTAGGCGGGCGGGCGACGGTTTTCGCGCACCGTTCTTTGTCCGCGCGCTGGCGGAAATCTTATTCAAACGCGAACTACGCGTTTGAATGATTTCCTACTTCAGCGGTCGCGCGCGGTTGAGCTTTGACCCGGATAGTACCGTTCTTTTTCTGAAGAAAAAGAACCAAAAAGACTTTAGAGCGCATCCCTACGGGATGCTTTGGCCGGATCTACCCGCATGCACAAAACCGCGGCCTTGTTCTTTGTCCGCGCGTCTTTAGACGGATGCTGCGCATCCTTAAGCTGCCGGGGCCCCAAGTAACACGGCCACCATCAATCGGCCTGCGAACGGTCGGGACGGCTCGTCAGCAGATACATGATCGGGATCACGAAGCCGTTCAAAAAGGTCGAGGTGAACAAACCGCCTAAAATCACATCCGCCATCGGACTCTGAATCTCGTTCCCCGGCAGGTCGCCCCCCAACGATAACGGAATCAACGCCAAAGCCGAGGTCAGGGCCGTCATCAGAATCGGATTCAGCCGGTCGGCAGAGCCCTGTATCACACTATTCATCAACGACATCCCCGACAATCGAAGGTCGTTATAACGCGCGATCAGCAACATCCCGTTCCGGGTCGCGATGCCGAACAGCGAGATGAAACCGATGATCGCCGGAATGCTGATCACACCCCCCGTCACCCACACCGCAAACACACCGCCGATCAACGCCAACGGCAAGTTCAACAAGATGACCGCCGACTGCTTCACGCTCCGGAACTGATTGAACAACAGCAGGAAAATCACCAGCACAGACAACACCGAAGTCAGCAGCAGGGTCCGCGAAGCGGCCTGCTCGCTCTCGAACTGGCCCCCGTACTCGATGCGGTAGCCCTCCGGCAGCTCGACCTCCGCGTCGATCGCCTGCCGAATCTCCTGCACCACGCTCCGAAGATCGCGCCCCGCCACGTTGGCCGACACGACCAGCTTCCGGGAGACATTCTCGCGGTTGATCGTGTTGGGCCCCATCGACGAACGAATCGTAGCCAGCTGGCGCAGAGGTACTTTCCGGCCTCCGGCATCCACCGTCAGGTCGCCGATCCGATCGGCCGTCGCCCGGCCCGCGTCGTCCACTTTCAGGGTCAGGTCGAACGAACGGTCGCCCTCATAGACCGTCGAGACCGCCTCGCCTGCCAACATCACATTCACCAGCTGCGCGAACGCGGGCAACGAAATCCCGTACCGAGCCAGCATCTCGCGATTCGGTTCGATCTGTAACTGAGGCCGTTCGACCTGCTGTTCGACATTCAGATCGGCCAGCCCTCCGACCCCCTCGACCGCCTCGCGAATCCGGTTGCCGAGGGTGTAGAGCCGTTTCAAATCCGGCCCGAAGAGCTTGATAGCGATACTGGCCCGCGTCCCGGAGAGCATCGCGTCGATGCGGTGGGTGATGGGCGAGCCGACCTCGACGTTGATCCCCGGAATCGCGCCGAGCCGCTCGCGAATCTCGGCCTGGACGGCCTCTTTCGACCGGTCGGCGAGCACGAAGGGGGCCTCGATCTCCGAGTCGTTCACCCCGAGGGCGTGTTCGTCGAGCTCGGCCCGGCCGGTCTTGCGCCCCACGGTCTGTATCTCGGGAATCGAAAGCAGGGTCTCTTCGACGCGGCGGCCGATCCGGTCGGACTCGTCGAGCGAAATCCCCGGCAGGGTGCTCACGTTGATGGTGAACGACCCCTCGTTGAAGGGGGGCAGGAAGCTCCGACCGAGGCCGGCGAAGAGGACGACGGCTCCGACGAAGGCCACGCCGGTCACCCCGAGCACCCACGCCCGGTGGCGCAGGGCCCAACCGAGCATCCGCAGGTAGAGACGCTTCAAGTGTCTGGCCACGAAGGGTTCGCGCTCGAGGCGACCGTTCTCGCGCCGACTCCCCAGGAGGTAGCTGCACAGCACGGGGGTCAGGGTCAGGGCCACGAGGGTCGAGGCGCACAGGGCGGTGATAAAGGCCACGCCGAGCGGGGCGAGCATCCGCCCCTCCATCCCGGTCAGGAAGAAGAGGGGGACGAAGCTGACGATGATGATGAGGGTGGAGTTCAGGATGGGCATCCGCACCTCGCGCGAGGCTTCGAAAATAACGGTCAGCACAGGTCGCCGCTCTCCGGAGGGCCGGGCGCGGTTCTCGCGCAGCCGCTTGAAGACGTTCTCGACGTCGACGATGGCGTCGTCGACGAGCGAGCCGATGGCGATGGCCATCCCGCCGAGGCTCATGGTATTGAGGGTCAGCCCGAGGAGCTTCAGCATCAGGATCGACACGACGAGCGCCACGGGAATAGCCACGAGCGAGATGACGGTCGTCCGGAGGTTCATCAGGAAGAGGAAGAGCACGACGGCGACGAAGATACCGCCCTCGTACAGAGAGCGTTGGACGTTGTCGATGGAGCTCTCGATGAAGCGCTCCTGGCGGTAGATGTCGGTCGAGAGCCGAACGTCGGGCGGCAGGCTATGCTGCAACTCGGCCAGCGCGCGGTCGACGCGCTCGGTGAGCTCGACGGTGCCGACCTGGGGCTGTTTCGAGAGGGTCAGAATCACGGCGGGTTCGGTGCGGTACGAGGCGACGCCGGTGCGGGGCGAGCGGTTCCCGATCCGGACGTCGGCGATGTCGCGCAGCCGGACGGGACGACCGTCGGGGCTCTGTTTGACCCATGCGGAGCCGAGGGCCTGCGGGTCGTCGGTCGAGAGGAGTCCCCGGACGATGTATTCGTTGCCGTATTCGTACAATATCCCGCCGGAGACGTTGCGGTTCATGTTCTGCACGGCGGCGTAGGCTTCGTCGAGCCCGACACCGTAGTGCCGCATCCGGGCGGGCGAGAGAAGGATCTGGTACTCTTTGACTTCACCGCCGAGCACGGCGACCTGGGCCACGCCGCCGACGGCCAGCAGCCGCGGCCGGACGCTCCAGTCGGCGAGCGTCCGGAGCTCTTGCAGGGAGGTGGTGTCGGCGGTGAGGGCGACGAACATCAGCTCGCCGAGGATGGAGGACTGGGGCCCGAGGGTCGGGTTGCCGACCTCGGGCGGAAGCGACTCGCGCACGGCGGCGAGCCGCTCGGAGACGATCTGACGGGCACGGTAAATATCTGTTCCCCAGTCGAATTCGACCCAAACGACGGAGAATCCGGTGGTGGAGGAGGAGCGCACGCGGCGCAGGTCGGGCGATCCGTTCACGGCGGTCTCGACGGGGAAGGTGACGAGGCGTTCGACCTCTTCGGGGGCCATTCCGGGGGCTTCGGTCATGACGACAACGGTGGGGGCGTTCAGGTCGGGAAAGACGTCGACCTCCATCCGCGAGGCGGTGTAAAGGCCGCCGACGAGCAGCAGCACCGACATGACAAGCACGGCGAGGCGGTTGTCGAGCGAAAATCGGATGATTTTATTGAGCATGACGGACGGAGATTAGTGGTTGTGGGTGTGGGCGGGGATGGCGGCCGAGGCGCCGGCGAGTCTCACCTGATAGGCGCCGCGGGTCACGACGCGGTCGCCGGGCTCGATCCCGCTGAGAATCTCGACGCGGGAGCCGTCGTTCTGCCCTACTTTAACCTCTTGTTTCTTAAAGACTTCGTCTTCCAGCTGGAGATAGACGAACCGAAGGCCCTGCTCTTCGGTCAGGGCGGAGAGGGGAACGGTGATGGCCTCTTCGCGCGGCCGGGCGAGGAGGTAGACGTCGACGAAGGAGCCGGGCAGGAGGTCGCCGGGGTTTTCGAATTCGAAGACGAGGGGGATATAGGCTCCGTCGGCGGCCTGGCCGGTGGAGATCAGGCGGCCGTCGAGGTCGGCGAGGCGCCGGACGGTGTCGTCGTAGGCGGTGCGGAAATGGGCGCTCCGGATGGCGCTCAGCGAGCGGAAGGCGTGTTCGGGCAGGTCGGCGCGCAGTTGCAGCCGACGGTTCCGCCCCACGACGGCGATGGGCTGGCCGACGGAGACGTATTCGCCTTGCCCGACGAGGCGGCTCTTGAGGTAGCCGTTCATGGGAACGGGCACGGCGAGTCCGCGGGCGGTCATGCGCTGTGCCTGCCCGCGCCAGGCGGCTCGGGCGGCTTCGTAGCGGGCGCGGATGGCGTCGAACTCCCGGGCGGAGAGGAGGGTGTCGGCCAGCAGGGTTTCGGCGCGGCGATATTCGCGTTCGGCGGCTTCGAAGTTCAGGGCGGCGCGCTGGACGGGGTCGCCGTCGAGGAGGGTCTCGCCGGAGATGGAGGCGAGGGTCGCGCCGGCACGCACGGCGGAGCCTTCGGTCAGCGAGGGATCGGTAAAGTAGAGGATGCCGCTGGACGGGGCGGCGATGGTCTGTTCGTCGCCGGCGGGAGACTGGAGCTGGCCGCCGACGGGAATGACGGCGGCGAAGGGTGCCGGCGAGACGGTCTCGACTTCGAGTCCGGCGGCTGCGGCCTGGGCGCGGGTGAAGCCGACTTCGCCGGGATGGTCGTGTTCGTCGGCGTCGGCAGGAGCGGTTTCGACGGGGTGGTCGTGCTCGTCGGCGGTTTCGGCAGGGTGGTCGTGGGCGGGGGTTCCGCAGGCTGCACAACCGGCTGCCAAGAGGAAAAATAGGGATTTTCGAACGAATAATAAGGTCTTCATCGCTGGAGATGGATAATATAGACGGACTCTACCTTACTCCTCTATTTATCAGAGGAATAAGGTACATTTTTCAAGAAATGCGAAAGGAATCTTTTCAGGACTGAAAAACTGCCGGAGGCCCGCGCCGAACGCGGTGGCTCAGCACGCCGTCGCTGGCCCACAAAAAGAGAGGGCTGTCATAAAAGACGAAAGAGGATATGTCCTTAATTCGATGGGATTCAGCACAATGCCAGCATCCGCCGCAAATCGGCATCCAAAAATCGGGGGTCGTCCGATGATCTTCGCCGGCTACGAAGCGTTGTTCTTCCAGACACGAGCTCCGGTCGTCGGCGTCATGGCCGGCGTGGGGATGTGCGAGATCGGAATCGCCGCCGACTCGGTGTTCGACCTCCAGGCACATGGCCCCGGCATGGTGGTGGTGCGGCACAAAGGGCACGACCAGCAGCAGGAACAAGGCCCAGCTCAAAAAGGCTATGGAGGTCTTTCGTTTCACGTGGTCAGAGGTGAAGAGGTATGCAAATATAGGATTATTTTGCGATTTTCGGAAACCGAGCGAGTTTCGAGCACGGTGCGGGTGGCCCCGGGCTTCCGCGATCCCGGGCATCATGGCCTATTCGGGACGCTGGTCTACGTCGGCAGCTACGGGTATAGTTGGTCGTGCACGCCGAGGGGCGACGCTACGGTGCGATATCTGGACTTCAACACGCAGACTCTCAACCCGAGTCGAGCGCATTATCGCGGCCACGGTTTTCAGTTGCGTTGCCTCTCGGAATAAACGGACGCACAGCCTCTTCTACTGGCTATGTCTACACCAAATGGAGACCGAAGCAGGTCGATTGCCTGGGATAGACACGGCCAACTTTCGAGTGCCGAGCGGCACCGCCCCGGGCTACCGCGAAAGAACTACGGGCGAGCTAATGAGTCTCGGCAAGCATGGGTTCAGTTGGTCTTCCGAAACGAACGGGATGCACGGTG
>NZ_JBQIQO010000043.1:0-19622 GCF_056799795.1 Rikenella sp. | reverse complement strand
GAATACTATCTGGAATTCGTAGAGCACAAACGCAAAGAGGGGTTGAATCCGGAGACGATCCGGGTATATATGACCACGTACAACGTGATGAAAGAGTTCCGGGCGGAATTTCGCATTTGCGACGTGTCGCTCTCGCTGATTGAACAGTTCGACCGCCATATGAGCGAAGTGAACGGAAACTCGTCGGGAGGACGAAACCCCAAGCACAAAAATCTGCGAACCGTTATTCTGGATATTCAAAAGCACGGCATCCCCGTCGAGAACCCCTACCGGTTCTTCAAAATGCCTAATTCAGAAATCAAGGAGGTCTATCTCGACAAGAACGAACTGCATCAATTGATAAGCTATACCGATCGATTCCCCGCAGATTCCAAGGAGTATCGGATTCTGAAGATGTACCAATTTTCGTGCTTTTGCGGATTGCGGTTCTCGGATGTGATGGATTTGGAGTGGCGGCATGTAGATTTCCAGAACAACCTGATCCGCAAGGTGATGATCAAAACGAAAGCGGAAGTCACCACCCCGCTTTTCCCGATGGTATCGGCCTTGCTTTTGGAGAAGTGCGGAACGAAAGCGTTCAAGAACGGGATAAAGTGTTTACATCTTAGCAGAACCGACCATCAATCAGACCTTGAGGAAACATACGAAGTTGGCCGGCATAGACAAGCACGTCACTTATCACGGATTCCGTCACACGTTTGCCACCCTGCTCGTGATAGACGGCGTGGATATCTACACGATCTCAAAATGGTATTACCTCCACCTTCACTCCGTCTAATGATAAAAGAAGAACTATAAAACACTATCGCTTTCATCTCGCTTTATTAAATTGTCATAATGGTCTTTATATTCTTCCTCAGAAAACCCTTCAGCGTAATTTTTGGAATGCATTAAAACTCGTAAATTTTCCTGGAACCATATTTCTTGACGACTCATTTGTGAACCAAAATATTTCGGAGAATAAAAACGATCTATCTCTGTTTGTTTTAAATTCTTATAACCAAGAGCCAACGCCATTTCAGAAAGCAAATCAAGTCGAAATGAATTACTATTCTCAAAATGCGGCGATTTATCATTCAGACTATCAAGATATTCTCTCCAAGCGTGCCTAACTTTCTTGTCGTCTTGAAAAACTACATCAATAGTATTTAAAGCATCAACCCATTCTTTTGTTATTGGATTAGATTTTCGATCTGCCATTAACGTTAAAAAAAGGCGCAACTGAGCTTCTTTCTTAGCCTTTCTGTCTTGGTATTTTATCCCTAATATCCATACTATAATAGGAATTACAGCAACAGCCAAGATTTGTCCTATGCCAATTATTATTTGCATGCTTTCTATATTCATTTGCAATCAAAATTACATAGATACAAAAATACAAACATTCTCCGTAGCTTTGTATACCCTTTCAGGGGAGACATATGGAAGTGCCTTATATTCGTTGAAATCGCCAATTTTACCAAAGGTATATACAAGACACAGAGAACACTCGCATTGTGGGTTGTTTGTCTGCGCGTATTTTTAGGTTTCTGGCGAGACCTTGCGAAGGAGTGAACGACAACCCGCTTCTTTTTTTTGCTAAACAAATCTGCGTATCGGTTGTCTATGAAGAATAATCGCAAAACTCGCCATGAAAGAAGTTCTACTTGCATTTCTCACCTGCTTGCTAATCACAGCTTCGCTATCCTCTTGCGATAGAATCAGCGACGGAATCATAGACGTCTCGGAGGGGAAGGACAGAAATAAATAAAACATTGATTATCAAATACAACAATCTAATAATAGACACAATACAAATACCCAATAAAACACCTTATATCCAACCTCCCAATAATCGGATACCGCAAAATTATCCTCTCTCCGGCAAAAACGATCTACTACGTTGTAGATGCTGAAATTCTCAATCTAAACGAAACGGATGAAGATAGAGCGAAACATCTTGAGACTTGCAAAATACCTCCCAATCAAAGGTCTTTTGGGGCTATTCTAACTCTCCCAAGGGAAGATTGTAGGGGAAATGACCGCCAAGCCTAAATAACGGCATTATTAGGCCGTATCACCGCACTCGTGGTAATGTTGCATATAAAACTTTAATACATTAAATTTAGCCTTGAAAGACCGAAATATACAATGAATGCAGAACTTATACTAAGTGTAATACTGGCTGTATCCACCGTGTGTTATACCGTAATCAATCTGATGATGTGGTTTGGAGTCGAGCGGTTCGCAAACAAAAAATAACCCCCTTTATTGTTGCTTATCTTCAATCTACAGACAGTCACATAGTAGAGGTCTTGCATATTAAGAATATTGGCGAAGGATATGAAAAAAATATTCAATTTAAAGTAACAAAAGATTATAACATATTGGGTAATGAATCGTGGCCCTTATCTGAATGTGGCGCTATCAAACATGGTGTATCTTCGTTTCCGCCTCAATATGAAGTAACCTATTACATTGAAAGTTGGGAAAGAATTAAGAAAGAGAATATATCCGATTATATCGGATTAGAGATATCTTACAAAAGAATGGACGGTAAACGTATTAAGAATAAATATACCCTTCCGTTAAATGAAATTACCGACCAATACTACAGTAGTCCTCCTGAAACATTTATAGGACAAATCCCATTATTTACAGAAGTTAAATTCTACAGTTGAACAATTGGCTCAAAAAATGTAGTTCGGCTTCCGCGCCCCTATTTGCGCCCCCGTAAAAGGAAGAGAGCCTTTAATTCGTTGTAAAACAAACGATTAAAAGCTCTCCTTGAGGTCGGTAGCAGATTCGAACTGCTGTACGAGGTTTTGCAGACCTCTGCCTAACCGCTCGGCCAACCGACCCGATTGTAAATTGCAGGGCAAAGATAGCGTTTTTTCCCGAATCCGCAAACGCGAATCGACAAACACCCCCATTTCACCGCTCTGACGAACCGCCCTCCGCCGAAAAACCGGCGATGGCATCCGCCACCCGCTGCATCAGCCACTTCGGCGTCGACGTCGCCCCGCACACCCCCACCGACGCGATCCCCTCGAACCACTCCCGCCGGAGCTCCGTCGCCTCCTCCACCTTGTACGTCCGCGGATTCGCCCCCCGACACACCTCGTAGAGCGCCTTGCCGTTCGAACTCTTGCTGCCGCTCACGAAGATCACCGCATCGAACCGGGCGGCAAACTCGCGCAGGTGCGGATTCCGGTTCGAGACCTGCCGACAGATGGTGTCATGCACCTCCACCGTCTCAGGCCGCTCCGCCCGCCGGAGAATCTCGTCCCGAATGGCATTGAACTGCGCCAAGCTCTGCGTCGTCTGCGACAGCAGACAGATCGGCCGGCTGAAATCGATCCGTCCCAGATCGGCCTCCGACTCGATGACGATCGCCTCCTCGTTCGTCTGCCCCGTCAGCCCCACCACCTCGGCGTGCCCCGGCTTGCCGAACAGCACGACCTGCCCCTCCACCCGCCGCATCGCCTCCCACGCCCGCCGCACCCGCTCCTGCAACTTCGCCACCACCGGACAAGTGGCATCCACCAGTTCGATTCCGTAACGCCGCGCCTCGGCATACGTCGCCGGCGGCTCGCCGTGCGCCCGGATCAGCACGCACCGGCCGGCCAGCTCCGGCAACCGGTCGTGTCCGACCGTTTGCAGCCCCAACTGCTCCAGGCGATCCACCTCGACCCGATTGTGGACGATATCGCCCAGACACCACACCGCCCCCTCTCTGGCCCGCAGCCACTCCTCGGCCGTCGAGATCGCCTTGACGACCCCGAAGCAGAAGCCCGATTGTTCGTCGATTTCAATTCTCATCGCACCGGCGTATTTTCCCCCACCAGCAGCTCGTCGGCCGGGAAATCCGGCACCGCAAACTCCCGTCCCCCCCCCGGCGACCATTGCAGATAGGTGATCGGCAGCCCCTCCGCCAGAAAGCGCGTCTCGTAAGCCGTCTTGATCGCCAGCGCCGCATCGGCAATCCCCTGCGGCCCGTAAATATCGTTGCAGCAGACCGTCGGCGCCATTCCATTGGCCGCCAGCACCGCTTTCGTGTATTCGTGCAGGTGCCCCGAGTCCGTCTTCAGGTGGATCGTCCCTTCCGGTTTCAGGAAACGCGCATAGCGTTCCAGAAATCCCGGCGCCGTCAGCCGCTTGGCCACCCTCCGTTTGTTCATCTGCGGATCGGGAAAGGTGATCCAGATTTGATCCACCTCGCCCGGCGCGAAGAACGAGTCGATGAATTCGATCCGCGTACGCAGAAAAGCCACATTGGCCATCCGGTTTTCCGTAGCCGTCTTGGCCCCGCGCCACATCCGCGCCCCCTTGATATCGACCCCGATGTAGTTCGTCGCCGGATCGGCCTCAGCCAGCCCGACAGTATATTCGCCGCGTCCGCATCCGAGCTCCAGCACGATCGGGCGGTCGTTGCCGAAGAACTCGCTCCGCCACCTCCCCTTGAGCGGGTGGTCGCGACGGAATACCTCTTCGAATTGCGGTTGGATCAGGCAGCGAAAGGTGAGATTTTCGCTGAATTTTTTGAGTTTATTTTTTCCCATGCTCGCAAACAGGTTCACAAAAAAGAGCGGTCACCGTCTCCGCACCGGCCGCGCTCCGCTGACGACGACCCCGATGGATCGAATCCCCCGGATCCGCTCCGTCCCGGTCAGCTGACGCACCGACAGCGCATATTCTCCCCGCTGAGAGAACCGGACGCCGCTGCGATAACGACGCGTGATATCGTTGTGATTGGAATAGTGCCTTCCGGCCCTGCGATACGCCCCTTCGCCCGGCTCTCCGTCTGCCGCCGGCCTCCTCAGTGCGAATTCGACCGTGTCGGCCCAAAAACGTTTGTCGGACGTCACCGCCTTGATCACCAGCGGCAAAGCGGCATACGGATAGTCGTCGTCATACCGGATCGAGATATCGATCCACTGCCCCCCCCTCGCCCCCGCCGCCGAGTCGGGCTCGAAATAGAAGACGACCGCCTCCTCCCGTCCCCACCCCTCGCGCGGCAAGTCGTACATCTCCATATACTTCCCCCCGCTGCACCCCACCAGGAGAGAGGCCCACACGAGGCCGAAGAACACGCATCCGTATCCGATCCTCCGCCCCATGCCGTCAAGCCCCCTGCCCGCCGTTGTTCGTTCCTCCGCCCTGCGAGCGATTGCCCGGCCTCCGCCGCGGACTGCGGTTCCGATAGTTGTTTCCTCCCCGGCCGCCGTTATTACCGCCATTCCCCCCTCCGTTTCCAGCTCCGCCTTGCTCGCCATTCGCCTTGGCCAACAGTTCCGGCCTCGCCGTCGGTCGTGCCTCCGCCCGTCCGTCCGCTTCGGCCCGCGCTGCCATTTCCGGTCTTGCCGTAGGCCGCCCGCCGCCCGATTTCTCCGATTTTTCTGCCTTTTCCGTCCGGTCTCCCCGCTGATTATTGCCCCGGTCGCGGTTGTTCTCGCGGTTATCGCGATTGCCATTCCCCCGGTTCCGTCCCTGTCCGCCCCGCTTCCGACCTCCGCTCCGAGCGTGGTCGAACCGCGTGATGCTCTCCTCGCCCACCACATTCTTGATCTCCGGCTCTGCCGGCGCGCTATGCTGCGCCGCGAGCAACGCCGCATCCTCCAGTTTGTCCACCTTCTCGCCCCGACGGTTCATCGCCACAATCTGCCGCACCCGTTCCGTGGTCAGCGGAATCATCACCGCCGTGGAGTGCGGATCGGGGCTGAACCACATCAGTTTTTTGAAGATATCGCTCTTGACCAGATGATAGCTGCCGTCCATCGCCTCCAGCGGCCCGTTAAGCCGCGGAAACGCCCGCCGCGCATCGATATAGGAATCCAATTCGTAATTGAGACAGCATTTGAGCTTGCCGCACTGTCCCGCCAGCTTCTGCGGGTTGAGCGAGATCTCCTGATGCCTTGCCGCCCCGATCGTGACCGACGAGAAGCTGTTCATCCAGGTCGAGCAGCAGAGTTCGCGTCCGCACGGCGCAATTCCGCCGATCCGCCCCGCCTCCTGCCGTGCGCCGATCTGGCGCATCTCGACCCGAACGCGGAACTGGTCGGCCAGCACCTTGATCAGTTCGCGGAAATCGACCCGTTCGTCGGCAATGTAATAGAAGATGGCCTTCAACTTATCCCCCTGATACTCCACATCGCCGATCTTCATATTGAGGTGCAGGTCTGCCGCGATCTGCCGCGATCGGATCATCGTCTGATGCTCCAGCCCGATCGCCTCCTGCCACTTTTCGATGTCGTAAGGTTTCGCCTTCCGATAGATTTTCTTGCATTCGAGCCCCTGCGGATTGAAACCCGTGCGCTTCATCTGCCGGGTCACCAGTTCGCCCGTCAGGGTGACGATCCCGATATCGTGTCCCGGGCTGGCCTCGACGGCCACGATGTCGCCCACCTTGAGCGAGATGCCCGTATTGTTCCAGTAGTATCCTTTCCGGGTGTTTTTGAACTGCACCTCGTAGATGGCGTTCTCAGCCAGCGGATCAGGCAGATCGGCCATCCAGTCGAAGACTTCGAGTTTATGCGCCCCCGGACAGTTTTGCGCCGTCGGTTCGCCGTTGGCGTCGGTCGAAAAGCAGCATCCCCGAGTAATATTTTTCTGACAAGTCATCCTCTTCGCGTATTGAATGCCCCGGCGACAAAACGGTCGGAGCCTGAATGTACAAAGGTATGACTATTACAGCACTTCTGCAACCGTGAAGGTGCTGCCCCCGACGAAGACGAGGTCTTCCGGTCCGGCGAGCGCCCGGGCCCGGTCGAGCGCCCGAGGGACGGAAGCGACCGTTTCGCCCCGTAACCCCGCCGCACGACAGACTTCCGCCAGCCGTTCCGCCGCCAGCGCCCGCGACAGCGCAGCCTGTGTGAAGAGATAGTGCGCCTCCCGCGGCAACAGCGGCAGAATGTGATCCAACTCCTTGTCCGCCACGACGCCGAGCACGAAATAGAGTTTTTTATAGACCTGCTTTTCCAGCTGCCCCGCCACAAAGGCCAGCCCCGCCTCGTTATGCCCCGTATCGCAAACGATGGGACACGGATCCTCTCCCGTATCGATCCGCTGCCACCGCCCCGGCACCCGCGCCTCGGCGAGCCCCCGCCGCACTTCGTTCGTCGTGAGCGGCCTCGGCAGCCGTTCGGTCAGGATATCCAACGCCGCCAGCGCGGTGCAGAGGTTCCGCTGCTGATAGTCTCCCTCCATCCCGAGCTGTACGGTAAACCGGTAGCCGTCCCCCCGATTCTCGACCTCGAACATCCGCCCGTCGTGCCCGTCGCAGCGATACCGCTGGTCGGCAAAAAGAATGGGCGAGCCGGTCTCCCGGGCTTTTGCGATGAAGGTCGGCGCGGTCTCCGGCTGAAACTCGCCCACGACGACCGGCACGCCGGGTTTGATAATCCCCGCTTTCTCGCCGGCAATCTCGGGCAGCGTCTCGCCCAGGAACTGCCGGTGGTCGAAGCTGATATTGGTGATGACGCTCACGAGCGGAGTAATGACATTGGTGCAGTCAAGCCGCCCGCCCATCCCGACCTCGACGACGGCGATATCCACCGCTTGGCGGCGGAAAAAGTCGAAGGCCATGGCGGTGGTAATCTCGAAAAACGAGGGTTTCAGCCGTTCGACATGGGGTTTCAGCCGTTCGACGAACTCGACGACCTCCTGTTCGGAGATCATCCGCCCGTCCACCTGCATCCGTTCCCGGAAGTCCCTCAGGTGGGGCGAGGTGTAGAGTCCGACTTTATATCCCGCCTCCCGCAGCACGGCGGCGAGCATCTGCGAGACAGATCCTTTGCCGTTGGTTCCGGCCACGTGCACAGCGGGGTAAGCCAGGTAAGGTTTCCCGAGCAGTTCATTGAGGGCTTCCGTGGTTTCGAGTCCCTCTTTATAGGCGCGGCTGCCAACGCCCTGGAACATCGGAGCTGCGGCATACAGATAGGCTATGCTTTCGTCGTAATTCATGGAATTTCTAAGAGAACAGAAAATCTGGTTATGCGATTCATTCGAGCAGGGGGTCGCCGGAGGCAGACGGGGCCGGTCGTCTGGGGTAGAGACGGTCGGTTTTTGAGCATCGAGCGACCCGCCCCGGGCTACCGCAGTTCGGGCTCGGGCGTGCTGGGCGGCAATGGGCTCGAGGGGTCTCTCTGGTCGATTTCGGCGAGTGGGGCTAACGGCATATTTCTGGCTTTCTACATGCAGAATCTCAATTCCAGAGGCACGTACTATCGTGCCCACGGTCTTCTGTTGCGTTGCCTCTCGGAATAAACGCGCCCACAGGGCGTTTTACTACCAGCCTCTACCCCAATATTAGACAGCCTCTATCCTACTTTTGAGTTGAATCCTGCGGTTCGCAGAACCGCCCGGGCCGGAGCCTCCCCCGGCGTAGGCCTGCAACGTCGCAGAGCTCGTTTCCGGCCACGCTGGCTCCGACCCTTAATATTCACTCTCAACTAAAGTGGGTCGGGCGCCCGGGAGGAACGGCAACTCTCGACGCGTAAGCGGCGGGTTGCGGGCCTCCCGTGGGGAGGCGTCCGGCCCGAGCGACCCAAAGGGTCGCAAAAGCAACAACCTATTCCCGCCCAAAGCTGTCGGGTTCGGCCTGTCGCCCATCCCCCGAAGCCGCTACGCGGCTTGGGCGACAAGACTAGCGCCTCTGCGAGTCGCGGAAGCACCGCACCCATTCACCGCCCCATTCTCGGAAGTTCGTCCTCGGCGCGCCCCCCACGCGCCGCTAAAGCGTCGCTCTCGCCGAGAACGGCGATTCCTCACGGAATCGCGCTATTCGCTCTTGACCTACAGCAGTTCGCCGCCAGCGGAGAGCAGCAACGAGCTCCGTCGAGTTGCAGTCCGCCGCGTGGGGTGGCGGCGAACTGCGCGGCTCAAAGAGCCGCAAGAGCTCGGCCCAAAGCCCGGCCAACAGCTCAGCCCAATCCACTGCCCAAATCTCAGCCCCATGCTCGGCCCAGCGCGGCACGAAAACCGATTACGGTTTTCGTGCCCGAAAAGCAGGCACGGCCCAAAGCACTACCCCGTGTCCGCCTCACTGCGGCTCCGCTGTCGCTCCGCCGCGTTTGCCGTCGCCCGCGGCAATTCTTGCCGGATTGGCCGAGTGCCAACCGGCAGAATATGCCCGTTCAAGCAGGCGGGCGACGGAGTTTTTGCGCACCACTCTTTTTTCGCGCGCCTTGGGAAATCCTGTCAAAACGCGCCAGCGCATTTTGACGATTTCCCTCTTTAGGCGTGGCGCGCGTCTGTCCTACGGGAGGGTACTGCCCTTACGCCGGGCGGGCGGTGCCTTCTGGCACTCGGAATGGGCAGCCTCTACCCCAATTCTCTGTCCGCGCGCTGGCGGAAATCTTATTCAAACGCGAATCACGCGTTTGAATGATTTCCTACTTCAGCGATCGCGCGCGGTCGAGCTTTGCCTCGCCTGAAACTGCCCTTCGCGGGTGGCGGCCGGCTAATAAGGCAAAGACAACCCTAACAAAACGACCGATGGGCGCACCGGCGGGACGGAGCGATACTACGTATCGCTTAATCTGTTCGGCCCAATCGCCGTCCGCCGCCCCGGCTGAAACTACCCTCGACCTCACACCCCTCCCCACCACAACGAGCCTTACTCCAACTCGGCCAAACGCAAGTCGATCCACCGCATCTGTTCCTCTACCGTCATCCCGCTATTATCCAGCACCACCGCATCCGCCGCCCGACGCAACGGACTCACCGCCCGCGTCTCATCCTGATGATCCCGTTCGCGGATATTCCGTTCGATTTCAGCCAACGACACCTCTTCCCCCTTTGCAATCAACTCCTTATAACGCCGCTCCGCCCGTACGCGCGGATCCGCCGTCATGAAAATCTTCAACTCCGCCTCCGGAAAGACCATCGTCCCGATATCCCGCCCATCCATCACCACCCCTTTGCGCCGCCCCATCTCCTGCTGCATCGCCACCAGCTTGGCCCGCACCGCCGGAATGCTGCTCACCCCACTCACCCGATTGCTCACATCGATACGACGGATTTCCGTTTCGACATTCTCGTCGTTCAAATAGACATCGCTGCGCCCCGTCTTCAGATCGAACCGGAAATCGATCCGCACCTCCGGCAGCCTCTCCGCCAGCGCCTCCGGATCGTCCGTCAAACCGTTCCGCATGGCGAACAGCGTCACAGCCCGATACATCGCCCCCGTGTCGATAAAGATATAGCCCAATTTCGCCGCCACCGCTTTGGCAAAAGTACTTTTCCCGCAGGACGAATAACCGTCTATGGCAATAATAATCTTTTTTTTCATTGTCGGAATTTAAGCTAAGATCCGCTCCACCGGCCCCAAATCCACCACCAGACTCAATACCAGCAAGACCCCGAAAAGGATAATCACCGCTCCCGTAATTTTGTTGATCCACCAAAGGTGCCTGAGCCTGAACCTCCTCCGCAGTTTGTTCACCGCATAGGTCAGCAGAAACCACCAGCACGCCGCCCCCACCAGCACGCCGAAAATCAGCGAGAGATTTCCGCCCGTCTGCCCCCCCTCGCTGCTAATCCCCAGCGCGGCGAACAGAGTAATGAAGACCAGAATATAAGCCGGATTGGTCAACGTCAGAAAAAAGATCGAGAGGTAGTCGCTCAGCAAGCTGCTCCGGGTCTGCCTGCGCTGGCTGGCCCTCCTGACCCGTTTGTAAAAGATCGAAAAGCCGACCACGATAATCAGAATCCCCCCGATCGCCGTAAACCAATGCTTGTGGGCGTTCATAAAATCGGTCATGAACGATAGGGAAAAGACGGCGAGCGTGGCGAACAACGTGTCAGCCGTCGCCGCCCCGAGTCCGGAGAAGAAGCCGCTGCGGTGTGTACCGTTCAAAGTCCGTTGGATACAGATAACGCCGATCGGCCCCAATGGCACCGAGGCCAGGAAACCGACTAACAACCCTTGTAACGGCAACAATAACGAATTCATATTTACTTACTCTGGTGATCGGGGCTTTCCCTGCCCCTATCTCCTCCTGCCAATTTCTGCCGCTTTAACTTCCGAACGCCGCCAGGCGGAGTTCCGTCTTTTCCGCTCGGTCGAGCAACTGCTCCTCTCCGTTTATTCCGAGAGGCAACGCAACTGACGACCCGTGGCACGGTCGTTCGCATCGCTGGGATCGAGGCCCTGCGAATTGAACCACAAGAATCGCCCGTAGATACCGCTAACCGTGCGGTTGGTTGTAGACGACCAGCTGTAACCGTAATGGCCGATGCCGCCCAGCACGCCCGAGGTGTAGTAGCGGTAGCCCGGGGCGGGGACGGAACTCTGCGAGCCGCAGAAGATCAACCCAAAGCACAGCCCAACCCACCACTCAAAGTTCATCCATTCTTTCAAGTTCGTCCTCGGCGCGCCCCCCTCGCGCCGCTAATGCGTCGCTCTTGCCGAGGACGGCGATTCCGAACGGAATCGCGCTAATCGCTCTTGACCTCCAGCTGTTTGCCGCCAGCGGTAGCGCAACGAGACGCAACCAAGCCTAAGAAAGTCCAATTGCCTTAGCGGGTTGAAACCTGCGGGGCCTAAAACGAGCATCGCGAGTTGCGGGCCTCCGCGGTCAGAGGCTTCGGCCCGCGCGGCTCTGCGAGCCGCAGAAGCTCGGCCCAAAGCGCCGCCCCGTGTCGACCTCACTGCGGCTCCGCTGTCGCTCCGCCGCTTTTTCCCGTCGCCCGCTGGGATTTCACCTCGATTTTGCTAACGCAAAACGAGTGAAATCCCTTTTTAGGCGGGCGGGCGACGGAGTTTTACGCACCACTCTTTGTTCGCGCGCCTGGGCGATGCAACTCTTAAGGCGGGGCGCGATTGAGCTTTGTCCCGCCTGGTACTGTTCTTTCTGTGAACAGAAAGAACCAAAGAAACTTTAGACGGATGCTGACGCATCCTCATGCTGCCGACGGCACAAATCTCTGTCCGCGCACTGACTCACCGCCGTTTGATCTCCACCGCAGAGCCGTCCGCCAGGTTGAGATTCCCCGAAACGATCACCGCATCCCCCACATTCAGCTCCGCTCCCCGATCCGTATTCGGCACCACCGCATGCGAATCGCTGTTCGACATCTCGATCAGCACATACGTCCACATCGCCCGCCCCGTCTCCCGATCGTAACGGAAAAGCACCTCCCGGTCGTCCCGCACCAACACCGCACTCTTCGGCACCACCAGTTTGTCCCCCACCGAGCTCTCGACAAAGACCTTCACATTCATCCCGTCGATCAGCGTCCCCGGATTCGGGATATTCGCCGTCACCGTAATCTGCCCCTTTTCATCCACCGTCGGATTGACCTGCACCACCCGCCCCGCATAACGTTTCGTCGGTTCGACGAACGTCGCCACCCGCACCTCCTGCCCCGGCCGGACACTCGAGAGCTCGCTTTCGAGGATATTGAACTCCACGTCGAACGAACCGTCGTTGATGACCGAACAGAAAAAGTCCCCCTTCGGATTCTCGTGCAATTTCGTTTTCAGGTTCGCAATCCGCCCCCCGAACGGCGCCGTGAGCACACAATTATCCGCCGCCAACCGCGCACTCCGCAATCCCGTCACCGCCGCATCGTATCCCGACCTCAACCGGGCGATCCGCATCGTCTCGTCCGGCACCCTCGCCGTATCCGCCACATCGTACCCGAACCCCAGCAACGCATCCTGCAAGTCGAGATCCGCCTTGTGCATCGCCTGCCGGGCCTGTTCCAACCGGATCTGCGCCTCGCGGTCATCGATCCGCGCAATCTGCGCCCCCGCCCTCACCGCCGTCCCGTTTCCGCCCGCCAGCCACGTCACCGTCCCCGACGCCGCAAACCTCAGGTCGCTCTTCTGCTGCGCCCTCAGCTTTCCGTTGCTGATGAGCTGCGACCGGAACGTCCCGCGCCGCAACACGATCGTATCCACCGGATTGGCGATCTGCATCTGCGCCTTCTTCAGGACAGCCGAATCCCCCGCCTCCTCCGAAGTCGCCCCGCCCGCGCAGGAGACCAGCCAAACCCCGCCCCACCCGAATAACAAACGGAAGATATGCCGAAATAAGTTCGTTCCCATGACCGACTATTGTTTTTCCAGCGAAACGACATCGAAACACGCCGCGATATTGCGCCCGTGCATGAAATCGAACAGCGTATAGCGCTGTATCGCATAGTAGTAGTTCCAGTAGTTCTGCAACTCCGCGAGATAACTCGTGTGCGCCGTATTGCGTTCGCTCTGGGCCGTATTGAAGTCCAGCACACTGATCTTCCCCGCCGCGAACTGACGCAGCGAGAGCGCATACCGCTCCGCCGCCACCGAATCCGCCCGAGCCGAAATCGCACACTGCGCATTCTGGTTATTGAACTGCATCACCTTCAGGTAGATATCCTGCTTCCGATCGATCCGTTCCTTGTCGATCTCCGCCTCCGTCACCTCCTGCCTGAAGAGCGCCATCCGCACCTTTCCGCGCGCCACCCCGCCGTCGAAGATCGGCACCGTGATCCCCATCCTCACCGTCTCCTGATCCAGCGGATTGCGATACGCCCCCCCGATCGTCTCCGCCACCTGATTGAGCCCGAACCGCGCATAGACCGTCGCCTGCGGTCTGCGATTCGCCTTCGCCTGCGCCACGCTCATCTCCGCTTCGAGCTGACTGATCCGGTTCCGGTACTCGAACGACGTATTGGTAAAGGCCAGCCGATACGCCTCCTCGATCGGAATCTCCACCCCCGGGACACTTCCCGGAATATCGAGCGCCACCGAGTCCCCCTCGTCGAGCCGCAAATAGGACTTGAACCGCGCCGCCGCCAAATCCAGCTGCAATTTATTGGTATTGATCGACATCCCCTCGTTCAGCAGCCTCAATTCGAGCTGCATGAGGTCGTTTTTCGAGATGGAGCCGATCCGGAACCGCTCCTGCGATATTTTGTAGAGCGTATCCGTATTGTCCCGATTTTTCCGGGCGATATCGAGGTTCTGCTGCGCCACGAGGAGGTCGAAAAACAGCGTCACCGCTTGGGCCGTAATCGCCTCCATCGACTCCAGATATTCATACTTCGCCTTTTCGTACCTGACCGGTTCGATCCGCTTGTCCCACCTGAGCTGATTGAAGCCGCCGATCGGCTGGTTGAGAATCAGGCTCACCGGCGCCGAATTCCAGGTCACCTCCCGCTCCGGCGCGAACTGGTCGAGCCGGTCAAGCCCCGTGTAGAGCTGGATATTCCCGCCCGTGGCCGCGATATTCTGTTGGAGATAGAGCCCCAGCGAGTTGCGCATCGCATAATTATCCACGTAATTATACCCCCCCGTCACCGCATTCTGGAGCGAAGTGTACGACTTGTCGAAATTGGGAATCGTCCCGCTCAAAGAGAGCGAAGGCAGCATCTGCGCCCGGTAGGAGCGATACTGCCAGTACTGGCTCAGGTAGGTATGCTTGGCCATCATGGCATCGATCGAGCAAGCCTGCGCCCGCTCGATCGCCTCCCCGAGCGACAGACGCACCGCCTCCGTCTCCCGCCCCAGCGCCGGCCCGACGGCCGCCCCGAGCGACAAAAGACAACTCCAGAGACAGATGCTTATCCGATTTCCCATTCCGATCGTATGTAGGACAAATATCGTTATTTTCCGCCGGTCGGACAAATCGAATCGCCGAATAAATCGGTTTCCCTGCCCCAAGATTTCGCCCGCCCCGGATGTCCGATTCGAAAAACCGCCTATTTTTGCCATCGACCTAAACCCAAACCACCTTTTTATGAACACCCTCCGCATCCTCGCAGCCGGACTGCTGCTTCTGTGCAGCCCGTCGCTCTCCGCCCGCCATACCCTCCGCCTCGCCGAGCTGAATCCCGAGTCCGTACTCCAGAGCTACGGCACCGCACAGCTCGGCCGCTCCGTCACCGGCCGTCCGGCCACCGTCGGCGGCGAAGCTTTCACCGACGTCATCGGCACCCACGCCCCGTCGGTACTGCGGCTCGACCTCCACCGAACCGCCCGTTCGTTCCGAGCCCGGGTCGGCATCGCCGACAACGACATCGACTACGCCGCCCCCTCCGGCCTGAGCCCCATCGCCCTGACGGACGGCTCCAGACTGTGGTATGCGACGGACGGAGACACCCGGCAATTCGTCGGCCTCGCCCGACCCGACGGGACAGTGGGCCCCGGCTCCGTGCGGTTCGTCGTGCGGGGCGACGGCTGCGACCTTTATGACAGCGGCATCCTGCACGCAGGCGATGCACCGAAAAGCATCGAACTCGACCTGACCGGCATCTCCCGGCTGGAGCTAGCCGCCGAACCGACCGACGACGGCCCCAGCGGCGACCACGCCCTGTGGATCGCGCCGCAGATCGACTACGACGGCGACCTGTGCCCCGAAGCCATCGCCGCAGACTCGACAGACGACCTCCCGAACACGCTGACCGCCTCACAGGAGCAGCTGCTGCGCCAGCTCGACCGGCTGCCCGTCCTCGCCCCGGAAGCGCTCTACACCCCCGCCTCCTACGACTGGCTGCTCGACCCGTCGGCCTCTCGCGCCCGGCTTTACGCCACCCCCGACCGGAAAGGGCTCATCCTCGCCAACGACCTCGTCGCCCGTGTCTTTCGGATCGTGCCGAACCTGGCGACCACCGACATCGTCAACCGGATGACCGGCGAGAGCCTGATCCGCGCCGTGAGCGGCGAAGGCACCCTCACCCTCGACGGTCGCGAATATCCCCTCGGCGGTCTGGACGGCCAGCCCGAACGCGGCTACTTAGACCCGAAATGGTTAGACCGGCTGACCTCCGTTCCGGGCTCCTTCACCCTCGAAGCCTTCGAATTCACCCCGGACGCAGAGACGCTGCCCTGGAACCGGAACCGCTGGGCATTGAACACCGACGACCCGACCGGCGCCACCCTGACCTTCACCCTGCGCGGCCCGGACGAACTGGAGGCCACGACCGTCCACATCGCCTATACCCTGTACGACCGGGTGCCCGTGCTGCGCAAACGGTTCACCCTGCACAACGGCGCCTCCTCCCCCGTGACCGTCGACCGTTTCCGGCTGGAACAACTGGCCTTCGCCGAACCCGAATCGCCCGGCGGAGGCGATCCGACGAAATTCCGGCTGCCCAACATCCACATCGAGAGCGACTACGCCTGCGGCGGCGAGTTTTTCGAGCCCCAGACCGACATCACGGAGCGGTGGGTCGAAGACCCTCGCTACACCTCGCAGCGGAACTATAACCTCCAGACCCCCTGCATACTGGAGGTCGCCCCGCCGTTGGGGCCCGCCCAGACCATCCTGCCCGGCGAGACCTTCCGGTCGTTCGCCGTCTACGAGATGCCGTTCGACAGCGACGACCGCGAACGCAAAGGACTCTTCAAACGCCGCATGTACCGCACCCTGACCCCGTGGGTGACCCAGAATCCGATCTTCATGCACCTCACCTCGTCCGACCCGACCGTTATCCGGCAGGCCGTCGACCAGTGCGACTCGACCGGCTACGAGATGATCATCATCAGCTTCGGCTCGGGGCTGAACGCCGAAGACACCTCGGCACAAAATATCGAAAAGTGGAAAACGCTGGTCGACTATGCCGCCGAACGGGGCATCGAGATGGGCTGCTACTCCCTGCTGGCCAGCCGCTGGATCAGCGACAGCGTAGACGTCATCAACCCGGCGACCGGCCGGCGGGGCGGCGCGAAATTCGGCAGCTCGCCCTGCCTCTCCAGCCAGTGGGGGCATGACTATTTCGCGAAAATCCGCACCTTTTTCGAAAAGACCGGGATGCGCTGTTTCGAACACGACGGCTCCTACCCGGGCGACGTCTGCGCCTCGACCGCCCACGCCTATCACAACGGGCTCGACGACTCGCAGTGGAACCAGTTCCGCACCGTGACCGACCTCTACCACTGGATGTGCCGACAGGGCATCTACATCAACGTGCCCGACTTCTACTTCCTGAACGGCTCGACCAAGACCGGCATCGGCTATCGCGAGACCAACTGGTCGCTGCCGCGCGACCGGCAAATCATCCACGCCCGGCAGCTGAACTACGACTGCACGTGGGATCGTCCGGCCTCGGCCTGCTGGAGCTTCGTGCCCCTCGTCGAATACCAGGGCGGAGGCGCCGCCGCCACGCTGGAGCCGCTCAGCGACCACCTGTACGAGTACAAGACCCACATGATGCAGAACTACGGCGCCGGCGTTCAGGCCTGCTACCGCGGGCCGCGGCTCTACGACACCCCCGCGACCAAAGAGGCCGTCACCGAGGTGATCGACTGGTACAAACGCTACCGCCGGATCCTCAACAGCGACATCATCCACCTGCGGCGTCCCGACGCCCGGGAGTGGGACGGCCTGCTGCACGTCGACCCGAGCGGCCCCGTCAAAGGTCTGGCCATGTTCTTCAACCCGACCGACCGGGCGATCACCCGCACCATCCGGCTGCCGCTCTACTACACCGGCCTGACCTCGCGGGCCCGCATCCGCGAAGCGGAAGGCCCGGCGAAAAGCTACCGCCTCGACCGGGAGTACCGGGCGACCCTGCACGTTACTATTCCCGCCCGGGGCTACACATGGTATACCATCGAATAGCGTCCGACCGCCCCTCTCACTCCTCGCCCTCGGCGTGCCTCGTCTCGTCGTTTTTGGTCATCTCGCCGAGGGTCAGCGGCTGGGGCGCCTCGAACGGCTCCCGCCGGTAGGGACAATCCGCCACCTCGCAATGCGCACAGTGGCGCTCCTCGCACGAATCCGAATGCGTCGAGACCAGCACCCGCCCGTCGAACACCGCATAGAGCGCGTCCTTCAGCTCCTCGCACGCATCGTGCCCCTGCGCGACATTGAAATACCACGGCAGCGTCAGGTCGCAATCGACATAGAGGAAACTGCCGTACCGAATAGCCTTGAGGTTGTGCACATCGATCCACTCCGGCCTCCTTCGCGCCGCCACCCCGCGGACGATCTGCTCCAGCACCTCCCGATCCGCCTTGTCCATCAGCCCCCCGATCGTCTTGTGCAGAATCCGGCCGCCGGCCACGCCGATCAGCACGCCGAAGAGCACCGCCAACGCGCCGTCGATCCACGGAATGCGGGTGAAATAGAGCAACAACAGCCCCGCCACCAGCCCGACCGTCGACCAGGTATCCGTCTGCAAATGCTTTCCGCCCGCCACCAGCGCGATCGAGTCGTACCGCCGCCCCATCCGGATGCTCCACCACCCGGCGATATAGTTCACCGCCCCGGCCGCCGCCACCACCGCGATCCCGATATCCAGCCTCCCCGGCATCCGGGGTTCGAAGAGCCGCTTCACCCCTTCGACGCCGATCCAGGCCCCGGCCAACAGAATCATCAGCCCTTCGATCGACGCCGAAATCAGCTCCACCTTCCCGTGTCCGAAAGGATGCCCCGCATCCTTCGGTTTGGCCGCCAGATGCAGGCTGTACAGCGTGATGAACCCGGCCGTCACATTCACGATACTCTCCAGCGCATCCGTCAGAATCCCCACCGAATCCGTCATGAAAAAGGCGACGAACTTGCCGACCATCAGCACCACCGACACGGCCACCATTCCGGCCTGTACCCGTTGTTTTACACGATCCACTGTCTTCATAACGGACAAATATACGAAAAAAGGCCCGCCGCCTCCCCGCCTCGCCGGTAGCGAGACGAACGGAAGCGGCAGACCTGCCGTTTTTTATGAAGAAAAGATAGAGCGGACTAATCCCTACAGCTCGTTCTTGACGCTGTCCACGATCTGGCCGTCCAACAGGTTGATGATCCGGTGGGCATAAGTCGAGTCGCGCTGCGAGTGGGTCACCATGATGATCGTCGTCCCCTCGCGGTTCAGTTCCGAGAGGAGCGTCATCACCTCCTGCCCGTTCTTGGTATCGAGGTTACCGGTCGGTTCGTCGGCCAGAATCAGCTTCGGCTGCGCCACCACCGCCCGGGCGATCGCCACACGCTGCTGCTGCCCCCCCGAGAGCTGCTGCGGGAAGTGCCCCGCCCGGTGGCTGATGTTCATCCGGTTCAGGATGTCGTTCACCATCTCCTTCCGTTTCTTGGCCGGGATCCGCAGGTAGATCAGCGGCAGTTCGACATTTTCGAACACATTGAGTTCGTCAATCAGGTTGAAGCTCTGGAACACGAACCCGATGTTTCCCTTGCGGTACAGCGTCCGTTCCTTCTCCTTGAGCGACCCGACCTCCTTGTCCAGCAGATAGTAGGTTCCGTCCGAAGGATTGTCAAGCAGGCCGAGGATATTCAGCAGCGTCGATTTACCGCACCCCGACGGCCCCATGATCGCCACGAACTCGCCCGGCGCGACCTCCATCGAAACATGGTTCAGCGCAATGGTTTCGACCTCTTCCGTGCGGAAATATTTGCTCAGGTCTGTGATGCGGAGCATCGGATCGGTGATTTGAATGGTATTTTCCATGATTGTTTAATGTTTTGTCGTTTGGTTTGATTGGTTAGCGACATCCTGTTTTATGCCGAAATCATGCCAAAGTTAATAATTTTCTGGTTCACAGCATTTTGCAAATTCAGCCTCCAGGCTTTTTTGTCTAAAAATTAGACAGTCGGTGTCTATTTTTTAGACACCGCACCGCCTGTCGCAAATCCCTACTCCGTCTTGAACGCCTCCACCGGATTCGCCGTCGCCGCCCGCCAGCTCTGGATCGTCAC
>NZ_JBQIQO010000042.1:12188-20019 GCF_056799795.1 Rikenella sp. | reverse complement strand
CTTTAAAGGGCATATTCTGCCGGTTGGCACTCGGCCAATCCGGCAAGAATTGCCGCGGGCGACGGAAATGCGGCGGAGCGAAAGCGGAGCCGCAGTGAGGCCGACACGGGGCAGTGCTTTGGGGTGGAGAGCGAATAGCGCGATTCCGAGAGGAATCGCCGTCCTCGGCGAGAGCGACGCATTAGCGGCGCGTGGGGGGCGCGCCGAGGACGAACTTCCGAGAATGGAGCGGTGAATAGGTTGTTGCTTCTGCGACTCGTAGAGTCGCGCAGTTCGCCGCCACCCCACGCGGCGGACTGCAACCCTCGCAAACTCGGTTGCGCTCCCGCTGGCGGCGAACCTAATAGAATGGGAGGCGGTGAATGGGCGTTGCTTTTGCGGTTCGTAGAACCGCCGGGCTTGCGCGCAGGGCCTTCAGCCCACCCGGGGAGCGCGCAGCCCGAACCCGACAGGCATGATCAGTAAATGGGGCCGAGCTTTTGCGGCTCGTAGAGCCGCTCGGGCCGGACGTCCGGGAGGCCCGCAACACGCCGCTCCCGCGTCGAGAGTTCTGTACCTCCCGGGCGTCCGACCGCAAAGTCAAATTGAAATAGGGTAGAGGCTGCCAGTTGTTAGGGTAGCTCCAGCCCATTGCCCCCGCGGGCCTCCTGCCCGTTTATTCCGAGAGGCAACGCAACTGAAAACTGTAGGCACGGAAGCTTACGTTGCTGGGGTTGAGGGCTTGCGAATTGAAATCCAAGTTCACGCCGCTGGTATCGTTGATTGCCGAAGACCAGCTCGAGCCTCCGAAGCCGACGCCACCCAATGCGCCTAATTGTTTGTAGTAGCCACAGTCGCGAATGCCCGGGGCGGTGCCGCTCGGCACTCGAACCGGCCCGCCTCTACCCCCAAACAAAGGCGCCTCCGCCTCAACCCCCGAGGGCAATGTAACCATTCCGCACGTCGGGATGATGAATAACAAACACACTTAAAACACGAAAATCATGTCAGTACAACAAAATACGTTGAATGCAGAAAATCTGATCGTCAAACGCCGGAGCAAACGCGCCTTAGGGCTCGGAATCGGCCTCATTGCCAGCGGAATCGCACTCTATTTCGCATCGACCACGATTCGCGATACCAGCTCTTCCGTCTATATGCTGTGCACCGTCGGCGCCTTCACAGCCCTGATCGTCGGCGTGCTGAAACTCTTTTTCGGCGGTTGGGAAAACGTTTATCAACCCACGCAAAGCCCCGTCGAAGGCTATTCCCTCTATTTCGAAGGCCTCTCCGGCTCTGAACTCGTCGAACTCATCGAACGCGAACGGTTCGACGCCCTGCGAGCTGCCCGGCGCAAAGAGAGCGGCCCCGTGCGGCTCGATGTCCGCCGCTCGCGGGATGGCAAGTTCGTCGCCCTACAGGTGCTGCAATACGTTCCGTACGTCTACGAAAACCTCTCCGGCACCTACTGTTTCCAGGAAGAACGCGCCGTTCCCGTAGCGGAGTGCATCGGCAATCCCGCAAAATAATCGTACCTTTGGCGACGTTGAAAAATCGGAAAAAGAACCGTTTATGAAGACTTTTAACGTCGCCATCGCCAGCGACCACGCCGGCTACGAGATGAAAGAGTTCGTCGCCGGCTACCTGCTGGCCAAAGGCTACACCGTCAAAGACCTCGGCACCCACAGTTGCGAGAGCGTCGATTATCCCGTCTATGCCCATGCACTGGGGTGTGAAGTGGCCGAACGGCGGTGCGATCTCGGCGTGGCATTGTGCGGCAGCGCCAACGGTATCAGCATCACCCTCAATAAACATCCGCACGTGCGGGCGGCTATTTGCTGGTGTCCCGAGATCGCTACCCTCGCACGGCAGCACAACGATGCCAACGTCTGCTCGCTTCCGGCCCGGTTCGTGACCGAGGCACAGGCGGCGGAGATTCTGGACGCTTTTTTCGCGGCCGAATTCGAGGGGGGACGGCACGTGCGGCGGGTGGAGCAGATCGACCTCTAAAACGGCGGAGCGGGATGACGGAAAAACTCGAAATCGAAGTCATGTGCCCGGTCGGCTCGTGGGAGTCGTTGCAGGGGGCCATACAGGGAGGGGCCGACTCGATCTATTTCGGCGTCCAGGGGCTCAACATGCGGGCCGGATCGTCCGTGAATTTCACGCTCGACGATCTGGCTCGTATCGTTGCGACCTGTCGCGAGCATGGAATCAAGACCTATCTGACGCTCAATACGGTACTGTTCGACGAGGATATCCCCTATATGCGTCAGGTGGTGGAGCGGGCGAAACGGGAGGGGATCGATGCGGTGATCGTGGCGGATCAGGCGGCGATGGATTATGCGCGGCAGCAGGGGGTGGAGGTGCACATCTCGACGCAGCTCAATATCGGCAATACGGAGGCGGTGGCCTTTTATGCCCGGTATGCGGATGTGGTGGTGTTGGCGCGGGAGCTCTCGTTGGACAAGGTGCGACATATCTATGACCAGATCGAAGCGCGCGATATCCGGGGGCCGAAAGGCCATCGGGTGCGGATCGAGATGTTCGCGCACGGCGCGTTGTGCATGGCGGTGTCGGGGAAGTGTTACCTGAGTCTGCACGAGGCGTGGAAGTCGGCCAACCGGGGCGAGTGTCGGCAGTTGTGCCGCCGGTCGTACCGGGTGGAGGATGTCGAGACGGGGACGCAGTTGGTGGTGGAGAACGAGCATATCATGTCGCCGAAAGACCTCTGTACGATCGAGTTTCTGGATCGGATGATCGATGCCGGGGTACGGGTGCTGAAGATCGAGGGCCGTGCGCGGTCGGGCGAGTATGTGCGGCGCGTGTGCGAATGCTATAAGGAGGGGGTTCGGGCGGTGATCGAAGGGCGTTTTACGCGCGAGTTGGGGGCGGAGCTGAAGGAGCGGCTGCGGACGGTCTTCAACCGCGATTTCTGGGACGGTTATTACTTGGGTCAGCGGTTGGGCGAGTGGTCGGAGCACTACGGTTCGGCGGCGACGGAGAAGAAGGTGATGGTGGGTCGGGTGACGAACTATTTTGCCCGGATCGGGGTGGCGGAGGTGTCGGTCGAGGCGGTTCCGTTGGCTTTGGGCGAGAAGCTGCTGTTTCTCGGGGCGACGACCGGGGCGTTGGAGTTCACGCCGGAGGAGATCCGGGTGGATCTCCTGCCGGTGGAGGTTGCGTCGCAAGGGAGCCGGTGTTCGATCCGGACGCCGGAGAAGGTGCACCGGGGCGACAAGGTGTTCAAGCTGGTCGCGGTGTCGCAATAGGAGGGGTTGCCCTTCCGCCCCGGGCTACCGCGAAAGACTCAGCGGTGCTTTAGCACACGTCGGGGGAAATGGATACAGTTGGTCTGGTACAACCTGCCGGATCAACAGTTTGTCGCTAAATTTTTATGTCACTTATCTCGACCTCGGCAGAGAGGATGGTCGTGCTCACGCTCTTCAGTTGCGTTGCCTCTCGGAATAAACGGGGCCGCGCGGCCCAAATAATCGACGGCCTCTACCCCTATACCGACTACCTCGCCACCGAGACGACCAAACCGGGCAATGCCTCCCGCAGACGATCCGCAATCGCCTCCATCTCCTCGAACGAGACCTTCTCCAGGCCATCCGCCGGCGTGTTGCGGTCGATCGTGTAGAGCATCACCTCCCTTGGCCGAATCCGACCGATCGCCTCCAGATAAGCCTCTACCTCCTCCGGCGTCGTGTTGTCGATCCGATGACCGCCGTAATCTCCCCGCAGCAGCATCGTCTGGACGATCAATTTTCCCTCGAACCCGCCCAGCAGGTCGATCGTCTCCGCCACCGTGTGTCCGTTCTGCGGCTGGTTGATCCGCCGCACCGTCTCGTCGAGCGCCGAATCCAACTTCAGGATATTCCGATCCACCCGCAACAACGCCCTCCGTACCGCCGGTCGGTCGATCATCGTGGCATTGCTCAGCACCGCCACCCGGGTCTGCGGCGCGTAACGATCCCGCAGCCTCAACGTCTCATCGATGATCCGTTCGAACTCCGGGTGCATCGTCGGCTCGCCGTTCCCCGCGAAAGTAATGACATCCGGCAGCGCCTTCGTCTCCGCCATCTCCGCCAGCCGGTGTTCCAGCGCCGCAACGACCCGTTCCGCCGGATTGAATCCCCCCGTGCCGTGCGCGCCGTTCCATCCGCATTCGCAGTAGATGCAGTCGAAATTGCACAGCTTCGAGTCCGGAAGCAACAGATTCACTCCCAGCGAAGTACCGAGCCGCCGGCTGTGGATCGGCCCGATGATGATGCTGTCGAAAAGGAAAGTGTCCATCTTGTTCAGAGAAAAAATCGCGAGGCCGTTATTCCGGAATCCGCACCGTCCGGAAAATCGCCTCCACCTGTCGAATGTAGTTCCGCATCGGCACCTGGTTGTTCGGCGACGGCGAATAGACATAGCCGTCGATCGCGATCAGCCGCCCCGTCGCCCCGTCGTAAGTCGTGTAGTTGATGAACGGCCCCCCCATGAAATCCCCCTTCACGTCCCAGAAACCGCGCAGTTGCGTCCATTGCCGTCCGTCGATCGTCAGGAGCTTCCGATCCGGCGGGACGATCGTCGAGGTGGACATATAGCTCCCCTTCGACGGCCCCGGCACCTGTCGCACCGCTCCGTTCCGCGCCGCCACCAGCCATCCCGTCGTGGCATCCGTCATGATCGAGTCCGCCGGATAGGTGTAGATCAGGAAGCCGATGCTGGCCAGCGGCAACTCGTAAGAGACCCACAGGAAGTCGGTCGTGTCGAGCCGCACCCGATAGTTGGACGGAATGCTCATCTCGAAACCGAATTTTTCGCGGATCAGGGTGCCGATCTCCGGATCGCTGTGTTTGCGGGCCTGTGCGATGAACCGGTTCCGTTCGACGATTTCGTAGAACTGTTCCAGCTCCTGGCCGTAGGTGTGCAGGAAAGCCGCCATCGAGTCGGCCGACGGCGAGGTGACGGTCACCTGTAACTGCGGCGCCGAATAGACATCATACGCAGCCGTCATATCCGACCGTTCATACTGCGCCCCCGTCCGCAGAATCAGGATGTTCCGGTGCCGCGAGACGGTCTTTTGGAAATTCGTCGGCGGCACGCTGAGCAGGTCGAAGAGCGGTTCGGGCTGATTGATCCGTTCGACCTCCTGCGAGAAGATCGCCCGCACGGTGTCGCCCGCCGGCCCCTCCCACAGCTCGGTGGGAGCGACGACGAAGAGTTCGTAGGCCCGGCCCGACGAAGGGGCCTTGACCGGGCCGGAGGGGCCGCAAGCCGTGCCGACTGCGGCAACGAGGGAAACCAGTATCCAGGTGATTCTTTTCATGGCGTGAAAGGGGTTTGGGTGAAAAACAGCGGCTCTGCCGCGTTCTGCGGCCGCCGCCAGGCAAATGTAACGAATATTCTTCTATCTTTGTGAGGTTTCAACCCCTTACGGACATGTATTTCCGGCCGCCGAAATTCATCAAACGTCTTTTTCCCGAGCTGAACTGGAACTTTCGGGAGCCGGGAACGATCTTCCTGACTTTCGACGACGGGCCGACCCCCGAGGTGACCCAGTGGGTGCTCGATACGTTGGACAAATATGAGGCCAAAGCGACCTTTTTCTGTCTGGGCAAGAATGTCGACCAGCATCCCGAGATTTTTCGCAAGATCAAGGCCCGGGGACATGCCGTGGGGAATCACTCCTACAGCCACATCAAAGGGTGGGGCAATCCGGCGGGACGCTACATCGAGGATGCCGACCTGGCCAACGGACTGATTCGGACGAACCTCTACCGGCCGCCCTACGGACGGATTACGCGGAGCCAGATCCGGCGCATTTCGGAACGGTATCACATCATTATGTGGGACGTGCTGAGCCGCGACTATGCGCGGACGGTGTCGCCGGAGGCCTGTGTGCGGAATGTGACGCGCCACCTGCACGAGGGGTCGATCGTGGTCTTCCACGACTCGGTGAAGGCTTCGCGCAACCTCTATTACGCCCTGCCGCGGGTGCTGGAGGCGATCGAACGGGCGGGGTTGCGGTGCCGGAGTATCGAACTTTAAAATCATGGAGAGATGATCTGGACATTCGTGTTGCGGCTGAGCATAGCCGCTCTGCTGGGAGCCATTATCGGGTTCGACCGGGAGCTCCGGGCCAAGGAGGCGGGATTGCGTACCCATTTTCTGGTCGCTTTGGGCAGCGCTCTGTTTATGATCGTCTCCATCTACGCCTTTTCGGCCGATCCGCGGAGCGATCCGGGGCGGATCGCGGCTCAGGTGGTGACCGGGATCGGGTTTATCGGGGCCGGTTCTATCCTGATCCACAAACAGTTCGTGCGCGGGCTGACCACGGCGGCCGGGTTGTGGGCGACGGCCGGAATCGGGCTGGCAGTGGGCGGCGGGATGTATGCCGTGGGGCTGGCGGCGATGGTGCTGACGTTGGCGGGGCTGGAGCTCTCGACCCTGATTTTCAAGACCGTCGGCATCCACTCTTCGCTGTTGGTCTTTTCGACCTCCGACGAGCAGAATCTGAGGCAGGTCTTGACGCATATTCACGAAAAGGGCTATCATCTGATGAGTTACGAGGCGACGCACGAGACGGTCGGCGAGGGGACTTTGTATCGGGTGACGATGGTGGTCAAGACGCGGAGCAGGAACGAGGATACCCATTTGTTCCAGTTCATGCAGTCGTTGCCGGAGCTGACGATCGAACGACTCGAATAACGAACCGGGTATGGAGTGGTTGTTGGATTTAGGCTATGTGGGGCTCTTTATCGGGGCGTTGCTGGCGGCGACTATCCTGCCGTTCAGCTCGGATTTCCTGCTGGTCGGGATGTTGGCGGCCGGCGGACACGTGGTATGGACGGTGGTCGTGGCTTCGCTCGGCAACTGGGCCGGCGGCATGATCTCCTACTGGATGGGGCGCGGAGGACGGTGGCAGTGGATCGAAAAGTGGTTCAAAGTCAAACGCGAGACCCTCGAACGGCAGAAAGTCCGGGTCGATCGTTATGGGGCGTGGCTGGCTTTCCTGTCGTGGCTTCCGTTCGTGGGCGATCTGTTCGCGCTCGCGCTGGGCTTCTATCGGACGAATGTCTGGCAGGTGGCGCTCTTCATGCTGATCGGAAAGACCGCCCGGTTCGTGGTCTGGGCGATCGTGGTGGAGTGGGTGCGTCCCCTGTTTGCGTAAACTCCGGCTTTTTCGTAACTTTGCGTGCTTCGTCACACGAAACGGAATATCTTAAAATCTTAAACCACAATATGGCAACAACCGCAGATATCAAAATCGGGATGTGCATCGAACTGAACGGCAAAACGTGTCAGATCATCGACTTCCAGCATGTGAAACCGGGCAAAGGGCCGGCTTTCGTCCGCACCAAGCTCAAAAATCTGGAGAACGGTCGGACGATCGACAATACGTTCACGGCCGGCGCGCCGATCGAGCCGGTTCGGGTGGAACGTCGTCCGTATCAGTACCTCTACGAGGACGATATGGGGGCGAATTTCATGCACACCGAGACTTTCGAGCAGATCGTAATTGACAAGAAAATGATCGATAACGCCGACTTGATGAAAGAGGGCGAGATTGTGGAGGTGATGTTCCACACGGAAAAGGAGACGGTGCTGTCGGCTGAATTGCCGCAGCTGGTGGAGATGGAGGTGACTTACACCGAGCCGGGTCTGAAGGGGGATACCGCATCTTCGAATGCGCTGAAACCGGCGACCGTCGAGACGGGCGCTACGGTGAAGGTTCCGTTGTTTATCAATACCGGCGAACGGATTCGGGTCGACACCCGGACTCGGGAGTACTACGAACGGATTAAGTAGGCTCGGCGCTTTGCCGACCTGCATAGAATAGCCGCGGGGGGGGTGT
>NZ_JBQIQO010000042.1:0-12178 GCF_056799795.1 Rikenella sp. | reverse complement strand
AAAAAACCCCCCCCGCGGCTTGTTTTGGGAGAATCGGTTTTGTCTGAATGTCGTAGGGGGAAGACTGCCGCAGCGAAACGCAGTTTCGCCCGTCCTTCCGGTGCACCCAGGTGTTTTGTTAGGGTTGTTTCTACCTTTAAGTGGGGCTCGCTTGGCCGACGCGTTTGCGCCATGGCGCGCGAACAGAACGGGGGTAGAGGCTGGCAGTGGAAATGCTGCGCATTTCCCGTCCACGGGACGTGGGGCCCGCGCGGCCCGAGGGCAGTACCCTCCCGTAGGACAGACACGCGCCTCGCCTAAAGAAGCGATTCAACTATTTCGGCAGTAGCCGAATATAGATGAATCGCGCAAGGCGCGCACAAAAAAAGCAGGGCTGAGTTGATTAAGCGATACGTAGTATCGCTCTGTCCTGCCGGGGTCACCCGGCCGCCGCCCGCGTAGGGCAGTTTTAGGCGGGGCAAAGCTCGACCGCGCGCCGCCGCCTAAAGAGGGAAATCGTCAAAATGCGCTGGCGCGTTTTGACAAGATTTCCCTAGGCGCGCGAAAAAGCGGCGGAGCGAAAGCGGAGCCGCAGTGAGGCGGACACGGGGCGGAGAATTGGGCTGTTCTTTGGGCCGCGCCGTGCTGGGCCGAGCTGTTGGTCGTGCCTTTGCGGTTCGTAGAACCGCCGGGCTTGCGGCGGACTGCAACTCGACGGGGCTTGTTGCACTCACCGCTGGCGGCGAACTTGGCCGATTTGGGCGGTGTTGGTGGCGGAGTTCTTGCGACCCTAAAGGGTCGCGCGGGCCGGACGCCTGCCCACGGGCGGCCCGCAACACGCCGCTCGCGCGTCGAGAGTTGCCGTTCCTCCCGGGCGTCCGGCCTACCAAGGTTAAAAAAAGTAGGGTAGAGGCTGTCGCTTGGGGTAGTTCCAGCCATCTTTCGAGTGCCGAGCGGCACCCCGTTTATTCCGAGAGGCACCGCAACTGAAGACCATAGGCACGGCTTGTTGTACTTCCAGGAACCAGTCCCATTACATGAAAATGTAAATACATACTGCGATAATCGATAGCAGTGGAAGCCCAACTGTATCCATCGCTCCCCACCACGACCAGCGTCCCCAATCGATCGTTGGTGCCATTCCCGCGGTAGCCCGGGGCGGTGAGTTGAGCTCTTGCGGCTCTTTGGGTCACGCGGGCCCGCTCATGCCCTCCGGACGGTCGCAACCAACGCCTGATCCACCAGATAGACCGAAAACAATTAGCGCGATTCCTCACGGAATCGCGCTAATCTTAATAAGGGAGGATGATGAATCCCCGCTTTGATATCCGCAGTGAAAATTGCCTGTTTATGCCTGAAGCTCCGCAGAGTTCAAATCCGTATCTGTGCCTGCCTCCGAAGCCGAGACCAGCAACGACTTCCCGACCACAATCCCGGTTGCGATAAATGCACCCAGAAAAGCGAAACCCACCAGGAACAACATCTTGTTCGGAGCCGCCGGACGATCCGAAACGATAGCCGGCTCGACCACCGTTGCAATCGGCGTCTCCTCCTGCAACTTGATCTTCGTCACCTCCACCTGCGACGCCGTCTGATTGTAAACATTATACGCAATCTCCCGCTCGTTGCGCAGCCGCTCGATCCGCGTCCGGAGCGCCTCCGAACTGATCGTCCGGTTCTGATCCACCGCCGCCACCAGCCGGTCCTCCGCCTCGTAGTATCGTAGTTTTGCCTCCGCATTCTGACGGATATTCTGCTCCAGATCGTTGCGCGTCTTTTGCGTCCGGTAAGCCGTCATGTATCGTTGGAGCTTCATCACCAACGAGTCCGCCACCACCGCCGCCACCAGCGGATCCTGCATCGTCACCTTTACCTCCAGCATCGACGACTTCTTGTCCTCCTCGACCTGCAACATTTTGTTCAAAGCCCCCACGAAAGAGCGGTAAGGCGTCGGCAAAAAGAACAAATCGACCGAATCCAAAGCCGGTAATGCCTCCTCTTCCGCCTTGTCCCGTCCGATCGAAGTCACCCAGCCGATCGCCTGCCCCGGGAAAGCCGTGATGTACTTCCACCACGCCCGTTTTTGGTGCTCCCTCACATAATCGAACAGCGACATCTGCACCCCCGTCTCGCCCTTCGGTGCCGAGAGCGTGACCGGAATTTCGGCGAACTCCAACAGAAACGGCGTGCTCCGAACGATTTCCGGGAAAATAGCCGCCGTAATCCCGTCATTCCCCGCTCCCTGGTTCAGGTTGATCCCCGCCATAGCCGCCAAACCGGCCATCCCGCCTCCCGACTGGGAGCCGTTTTTGCTCTCCGGAGCCAGTTTGATGGTGGTGACATAGCTCTTCGGAATGCTGAACCCGATGATGAGCCCTGCCGCCCCGCCGATCAGGGCATATTTCACGATACGTCGTCGCGCGTCCCACACTCGACGGAGCAGATCCAGCAGGTCGATCTCTTTATTGTTGTTCGTTTCCGGAGCAGTCGTTCCTTGAGTCATGATTCCCGATTGAAGAAGATAACAATACGATACTGCAAAGATAACATTTTGTGCCGTACTGTTGCCTGTCCGGCGCGGAGAACGGGGAAATCCGCCGGCCCCGGGGCGAAGAAAATTCCTGCGGATCGGAGCGACCGGAGCGGAAAAAAACTACCTTTGTCCTCGCCGTCATGATTCGAACGACCGTTATACCGTCCGTTTTGCGGAGCGCTGCCTTTTTCGGTGCCTCCCTCGTCGCTATGCGCCGGGCCGACGACATCAACAACATCGAATCGGAGGGGCGATACCTTGTTCCGGAGCTGCAACAGGCTTCGGAACGCGAACATACGACGAATCTCGACCCAAGAGGACATAGTTGCATTGCTGCGCTATGTCCTCTTGTCGTATTCCGGGGGCGGTCGGAAACGAAAAACGAACCGATCCGGCATAAAAAACAGACGAAATGAGCGATAGAATCAAACACGAATGCGGCCTGGCGATGGTGCGGCTCTTGAAACCCCTCGACCATTACGAACAACGCTACGGCACCCGGTGGTGGGGGCTGAACAAACTCTACCTGCTGATGGAGAAGCAGCGCAACCGCGGGCAGGAGGGGGCCGGGATCGCCTCCGTCAAGCTCCATGCCGAGCCCGGTGAAGAGTATGTTTTCCGCGAACGCGCCGTCGGAGCGGGGGCCATTCAGGAGCTTTTCGACGCCGTCCGGCGCGACCGGGAGGCCCACCCCGAACTCGAACCCTTCCTCGGCGAGGTCTGCATGGGGCACTTGCGATACAGCACCACCGGACGATCCGGCATCTCGTACACCCACCCCTTTCTGCGGCGGAACAACTGGCGGTGCCGCAACCTCGCGCTGGCCGGTAACTTCAACCTGACCAACGTGGACGAGGTCTTCGACCATATCGTCGCCCGCGGCCAGCATCCCCGCCACAATGCCGATACCTTCATCATGCTCGAACAGCTCGGCTACCTGCTCGACAGCGAGGCAGACCGGCAGTATCGGCGCTGCAAGGAGATGGGGCTCTCCGGGGCCGCTTTGAACGAGGCGATCGAGGCTCGCATCGACTTCGAACGGATTCTCGGCGAGGCTTCCGAGCTGTGGGACGGCGGATATGTGATCGGCGGTCTGACCGGCAGCGGCGATATGTTCGTTTTGCGCGACCCGCACGGGATTCGCCCTGCTTTCTACTACGTTTCGGACGAGGTGGTCGCGGTGGCTTCCGAACGGCCCGTGTTGCAAACCGCGTTCGATATCGAGACCGAGCAGGTCACCGAACTGGGGCCCGGCGAGGCGTTGATCGTCACCAAAGCCGGCGAACGGCGCATGGCCCGCATCCGGCCGGCGGAGCGACCGACCCCCTGTTCCTTCGAACGCATCTACTTCTCGCGGGGCAGCGACCGCGACATCTACCGCGAACGCAAAGCGTTGGGACGGCTGCTGGTGCCCGAAGTGCTGGAACGCGTCGAGTCCGATTTCGCCCACACCGTCTTCTCGTTCATCCCGAACACCGCCGAGGTGGCCTATATGGGGATGGTCGAGGGGCTCGAAGAGGCGTTCAACCGACAGAAATGCCATGCTCTGCTGGCCGCGCGGGCCACGCTGACCGAGGCCGAAATCACCGACATCATGGCGATGCGCGTGCGGCGCGAGAAGCTGGCCCTGAAGGATATCAAACTCCGCACGTTCATCGCCGAGGACGCCAGCCGCGACGACCTCGCGGCGCATGTCTACGACACGACCTACGGAACGATTCGGCCCGGCGTGGATACGGCGGTGGCGATCGACGACAGCATCGTCCGCGGCACCACCCTGCGGCGCAGTATCGTTCACATCCTGAGCCGGCAACGGCCCCGGAAGATCGTCATCGTCTCCAGCTCGCCCCAGATACGCTATCCGGACTGTTACGGGATCGATATGTCGAGCATGGGCGAGTTTATCGCCTTCCACGCAGCCATCGAGCTGCTGCACGAGCGCGGTATGGTCGGGCGGATCGACGAGGTCTACGCCGCCTGCCGGGCGCAGGAGGGGTTGCCGAAGGAACGGATCGTGAACCACGTCAAACGGATCTACGAGCCGTTCACGGATCGGGAGATCGCTGACCGGATCGCCCGGATGATTACGCCGCCCGGCTGCCCGTCGCCCGTGGAGGTGGTCTACCAGACGATCGAAAACCTCCACCGGGCCTGCCCGAACCACGCGGGAGACTGGTATTTCTCGGGCGATTATCCCACGCCGGGGGGAAACAGACTGGTGAACCGCGCCTTTATCGATTGGTACGAGGGGCGCGGCCGCGGAGATCGATAGAGCGGATCGGGTCGGTCGCGCAACCCATCGAAATAAACCGTACCTTTGTACGAACAATCAAAACCATTCGACGCGAATGAAAGGTATCGTACTGGCCGGAGGCTCCGGCACACGCCTCTACCCGATCACCAAAGGGGTCAGCAAACAGATGCTCCCCATCTATGATAAACCGATGATCTACTATCCGATCTCGGTGCTGATGCTCGCCGGGATTCGGGAGATTCTGATTATTTCGACCCCGCACGACCTGCCGGGTTTCCGCAGGCTGCTGGGCGACGGGTCGGACTACGGCGTGCGGTTCGAATATGCCGAACAGCCCTCGCCGGACGGGCTGGCGCAGGCTTTCATCATCGGCGAACAATTTATCGGTTCGGACGCCGTTTGTCTGGTGTTGGGCGACAATATCTTCTTCGGGCAGCGCTTTTCCGAGATGCTGCGCGAGGCGGTGGCGGCCGCCGAAGACCCGACCGCGCCGAAGGCTACGGTTTTCGGCTATCGGGTGAGCGATCCCGAGCGGTACGGCGTGGTCTCGTTCGACGCCGAGGGGAATGCCGAGACGCTGGAGGAGAAACCGAAGAACCCGAAGTCCAATTATGCCGTGGTGGGGCTCTACTTCTATCCCAACCGGGTGGTGGACGTGGCGAAGCGGATTAAACCGTCGGCCAGGGGCGAGCTGGAGATTACCACCGTCAATGAACGGTTCCTGCGGGACAGCGAGTTGAAGGTGCAGCTTTTCGGCAGGGGATTCGCCTGGCTCGACACCGGGACGCACGACTCGCTGAGCGAGGCGTCGACCTTTATCGAGGTGATCGAAAAACGGCAGGGGCTCAAAGTGGCTTGTTTGGAGGGGATCGCCTATCGGAACGGGTGGATCACGGCGGAACGGCTGCGGGAGATTGCCGAGCCGATGGCCAAGAATCCGTACGGGCAGTACCTCTTGTCGCGCATCGAAGAGGATCGGCGATAGCCGTTTCCGCCCCGGATCGAAACCCTTTTGACTGAAACGAAAACCGATGGCCGAAGAGACTCCCCGCGCATTTCCGCCCAACGTGCCGGCTCCGCCGCTGCCGCGCAAGGGACAGAAAGCGAACGTGCCGCGCGGCCGTTACAAGGCGCGCGGCATCGTGCTCCACGCCATGAAGTACGGCGACCGCAAGCTGATCGTCCGCATCTTTACGGCCGCTTACGGCCGACGGAGCTACGTGGCCAAGCTCTCGGCGCAGAATGGGACGCGGGGGTTCTTCCAGCCGCTCTTTATCCTCGATTTCGACGCGTGGGCGGGGCGCAGCGAGATGCACAACATCGAACAGCCTCAACTGGGGGTGGCGCTGAGCCAGATGCCGTTCGACATCGTCAAGAGCTCGATCGCGCTGTTTCTTTCCGAACTACTCTATCGGCTGATCCAGGACGACGAACCCGATCCGGGGCTCTATCGTTTTGTCGAGGAGGCGATCACCGAGCTGGACGACATGGAGGAGGGGGTGGCCAATTTCCACCTCTGGTTCCTCGTGCGGCTGACCGAATACATGGGGTATGCGCCGCGGGACACCTATGCCCCGGGCTACTCGCTGGACTACCGGAACGGGCTCTATACGGCTGATCCGCCGGCCCATACGCTGGTGATGCCTCCGACCGAGGCGACGCTGTTCCACACCCTCAACGCGTGTCGGCCGGAGGAGCTCGGAGCGGTCGGGCTGGCGCGCGAACAGCGGGTGGCGCTGCTGGAACGGCTGATCGACCTCTACGGTTACCATACGGACGCGATCTATAGCGTCAATTCGTTGCGGATTCTCTCCGAAATCTTTTAGCTATGGAGTCGAAAGCTGAGCGAATCGCTACCCTGAATGACAACCAGCGGCGTTTTTTCGAAACATTGGCCCGGATACAGGAAGAGGCCGTGCAGGTAGCTTTGATCCGCCATCGTGCGGGAGATTCGGTCGAGGAGTTGTTGAATGAAGCGACCGGCGATGTGCTCTGCGGGGTGATGGAACTGATCGATGGTTACATCGATTCGGAATCGCAGCTGGATTTGGTCGATCGCCGGACTGGCGCGCGGTTGAAGGAGTGTCCGGGAATCGAACTGCACGATTGGCTGGAGGACTTTCTGAAATAAGAAAGGTTTCGATTCGATCTTTTCGACTGAATCGAAACCTTTCGGATGTCGTTGCTTTTGAGGAGGATTATCGAAGGTATTCGGACAGTGTCCGGTCGATGGCCTCTCCGCGCAGGCCGCGGGCCACGATCTTCCCGTCCGGCCCGAACAGCACGATGTGGGGAATACCCCGCACTCCGTACAGCTTCCCTGCGGCATTGTTCGTGTCGATCATCTGCGGCCAGGTGATGTTCAACTCTTTCACGGCTTTGCCCAGGTTCTCGGGCTTGTCCGCCACGAAAATTCCCAAGACTTCCAGCCCTTTGTCCTTGTATTTTTCATAGGCTTGCGCGATCACGGGCGTTTCCTTGCGGCACGGCCCGCACCACGAGGCCCAGAAGTCCACGAGAACGTATTTTCCGCGTCCGACGTAGTCCGACAGGTTTACGGTTTGACCGGCGCTGTCCTGACCTTCGAAGTCGGCGAAGGTGGATTTGGCCGCGGTTGTTTTAGCGGCTTCTTTGTCCTGCTGCTGCTGCTGCTGCTGCGGAACGAGGGCGTGTACGGTTGCGGCGCTGGCCATAACCAGTAGCGCCGTAAAAATCCATGTTTTCATAAAATCATTTTTTTGTTTACGTTTCGAAGATAATCATTTCTTGCCATTTCTATTCTTTGCCCCGGATAGAACCGTACCTTTCTTGAAAGAAAGGTACCCAAAGAACTTTCGTGATAGCTACGCTACGCCTTAGGCTCCGCAGTCCTCAGTCTTCGTGAGTCTGTCGGGCTGGGTTTTCTCGGCGGGGCGCTATAATGCGAGTATTACCCTAATGCGCCCGCGCCGGAAAACCACAGCCCAACGAACCAATCGAGATTTGGGCCGCCGGCAGCTTTAGGATGCGTCAGCATCCGTCTAAAGTTTGGCTTCGCCTTCCTCCTTGCACCTCGGCCATTCAAACAAGTTTGATGGCGCTCGGTTGCTGCGTCGGTTTTCTGGTTCTCTTTGTTCACAAAGAGAACAGTACCCTCCTGCTCAATGAAAATATATATAGTCAATGAAATCGTCTGTCAGTGAATCGGTAAAAAAAGATTAACTTAGCCACCGCAAATAGCATACCAATCACCCATTTGAAAAAGAGAGAGTCAATGAGCAGTTTTGGTAAACGCAGCCTGTGGGGCGGCTGGATCGTTTTCGCGATCGCCAGCCTCACCTATCTGCTGACCATGGAGCCCACCGCCAGTTTGTGGGATTGCAGCGAATTTATCGCCACCAGTTATAAACTCGAAGTGGGACACCCGCCGGGAACCCCCTTCTTCTTTCTTATCAACCGGTTGGGAGCGATCTTTGCCGGTGATCCGACCTTGGTGGCCGGGGCGATTAATGCCCTTTCGGCCTTGGAGAGCGGCCTGACCATCGCCTTCCTCTTCTGGAGCATCGCGCACCTCGGGCGGCGCATGTACCGCAAAGAGGAGAACGAACTCACCGACGGACAGAGCTGGGCCGTGATCGGTGCCGCCGCGATCGGATCGTTGGCCTATACCTGGACCGACACCTTCTGGTTCTCGGCCGTCGAGGCCGAGGTGTACGCCTTGTCGTCGCTCTTTACAGCCGTTGTTTTCTGGGCCATTCTCAAGTGGGAGAACGTTGCCGATCGGCCGGGGAGCAACCGCTGGCTGGTGCTCATCGCTTATCTGATGGGGCTCTCCGTGGGGGCGCATATCTTGAACCTGCTGGCCATCCCGGCACTCGTCTTTATCTACTACTTCAAGAAATTCCCCGGACGGCCGAAAGCCGAACTTTGGAAACCGGGCGCCATTTCAGTCTTGCTGACCGGCGCATTCTATATCCTCACCCCTACGGTGGTGTCGATCGGGGCGTTCGTCGACCGGATCTTCGTGAACGGATTCGGACTGGGAGTCAACAGCGGACTCGTGACATTCGTGGTGCTGTTGCTGTGCGGCCTCGGCTGGGGCGTGTGGCGGACCCAGCAGCGCGGACAGGTCGGGTGGAATACCGTTCTGCTCTCCACGGCCATGGTGATCGTCGGCATCTCGACCTACGGCATCGTGCTGATCCGCGCCGGTATCAACCCGCCGATGAACAGCAACAACCCGAGCAATCCTTATGCGCTGCTTTCGTTCCTCAACCGGGAGCAATACGGCAGTCGACCGCTCATTTACGGCGAGAGCTACGCCTCGCCGGCGGTGGCGTCGAAATACAGCGACTCCTATTTCGTAGACGAAGAGGGCAAGTACCGACCGATGTCTACGGTGGTCGGGTTCGAGTACGACGGGAAGACCAAGATGCTCTTCCCGCGCATGTACAGCGCCGAGGCGAGCCATGTGCAGGAGTACAAACGGTGGGCGGATGTCAAGGGACGGAAAGTCCGGACGGAGGAGGGGAAGATGGTGACCGTGCCGACCTTCGGCGAGAACCTCAAATTCTTCTTCGCCTATCAGCTCAATAACATGTACTGGCGGTACTTCCTCTGGAACTTCGTGGGGCGGCAGAGCGATATTCAGAACCACTCGATCATCGACGGGAACTGGATGAGCGGTATTCGGCCTCTCGACGAGCTCTATCTCGGGCCGCAGGACAATCTGCCGTCGGAGGTGGCGGCCAACCGGGGGCGGAACACCTACTACTTTCTGCCGTTTATCCTCGGGCTGATCGGCTTCTTCTATCAGCTCAAACGCGACGGGCGGAACTTCCTGGTGGTTTTCCTGCTCTTCTTCATGACCGGGCTGGCCATCATCCTCTACCTGAACCAGACGCCGTTGCAACCCAGAGAGCGGGACTATGCTTATGCGGGGTCGTTCTATGCCTTTGCGATCTGGATCGGGCTGGGCTTGCTGTGGGTCTACGATCTGTTGCGCCGCAAGGCATTCAAGACCGACGGGCGGCTGGCGGCTGCCGTGGCGTTCGTGATTTGCGCGTCGGTGCCGACCGTACTGGCGGTGCAGAACTGGGACGACCACGACCGGAGCCATCGGTACGTGGCGCGCGATATGGGGTATAACTACCTGACGAGCGTGCTGCCCAACGGGATTATTATCGACTACGGGGATAACGACACCTTCCCGTTGTGGTACAATCAGGAGGTGGAAAATGTGCGGCCGGATGTGCGGGTGATGAACTCGTCGTACATCGGCGGCGACTGGTATATCGACCAGATGCGGATGAAAGCCAACGATTCGGAAGCGATTCCGCACTCGCTGCCGCGGGAGAAATACTATGGCGACGCGGTGGGGCAGTTCCTGATCCGCGAGGTGGACAAGCCGGACGGCACGCCGTGGACGGCGCAGGAGGTGATGACGGTGGTGAACAGCAACGATCCGCGGACGCGGGTGGTGGTCGATCGGGACGGGACGATGATGGACATCGTGCCGGCACGGCGTATTGCGATTCCGGTCAACAAGGAGAATGTGCTTCGGAGCGGGGTCGTTCGGCCGGAAGATGCGCATCTGATCGAGGATACGATCTATCTGGAGATCAATCCGAACAAGTCGGTGTTGTCGGCGGGCGAGATGGTCTTTCTCGACTTGCTGGCTTCGAACGACTGGACGCGGCCGATCTATTTCACTTCGCCGGCCGATCTCTTGAAGTGGGGATTGGTGCATTACGGCGGCGGACAGGGGCAGGCCTGGTCTTATCTCCAGCAGGATGGGATGGCTTACCGGCTGGTGCCGATCAAGTCCCCGATCGAACGGTCGTTCGGCATCGGACGGATCGATACGGGGACGCTGTACGACAACCTGATGAATCGTTATCGGTACGGAAATATCGGTGATCCGCGGGTCTATGTGGATGCGTTCGTGACGAACACTTTTGCGGCGTCGCAACTGCGTTCGTCGTTTGCCCGGTTGGCCAACGCGCTGACGGAGCAGGGCGATACGACCCGGGCGGTCGAGGTGTTGGATCGGGCGATGCGCGAGATGCCGCTGGAGCAGTTGCGGATGGACGATATGGTGCCTTATCTGGTCGAGGCGTACTACAAGGCGGGGGCGTATGACAAGGGGAATGCGCTGGCGAGACAGTCGGCGGCGATTCTGACGGAGTATGTGGATTATTACGACAGATTCCGGGGGGCAAAGAAGGCGTTGGTTGAAGAGGAGGCGTTGGATCGGTTGCGGACGCTGTATAGTCTCTATCTGATTGCAGGGCAGCATGGTCAGGAGGAGATCGTGGCGTTGTGCGAGCCTTATTTCGGCGGTTTCTGATTTCCAGTCTCCTGATGTTTGTCGGTCGCCTTGAAGATTGTGCTTCAAGGCGACCGACTGTTTTATTCGGGGCGATTCTGTCGTTTAGTGTGCGGACAAAGATTTGGGCCGTCGGCAGCTTGAGGATGCGCAAGCATCCGTCTAAAGTTTGGCTTCGCCTTCCTCCTCGCCGCTTGGCAATTTGCAAACTACGTTTGCATTGCTCTCGCTGGCAGCGTCGGTTTTCTGGTTCTCTTTGTTCACAAAGAGAACAGTTCGAGGCGGGACAAAGCTTGACGCGCGCCGCCGCTTAAAGAAGCGATTCAATCATTTCGGCGGTAGCCGAATATAGATGAATCGCGCAGGCGCGCGAAAAAAGAACAGGGGTAGAGGAGGCCAGTGGAAATGCGTAAGCATTTCCCGTCCACGGGACGTGGGGCCCGCGCGGCCTGAGCGCAGTACCCTCTTGTTGCCAAATCGCGCGCCACGCCTTGGGAGGGAAATCGTCAAAACTCGCATGCGTGTTTTGACAAGATTTCCCAAGGCGCGCGAACAAATCGACTCTGCCGAAAACTCCGTCGCCCGCCCGCCTAAGAGGGCATATTCTGCCGGATTGGCACTCGGCCAATCCGGCAAGAATTGCCGCGGGCGACGAAGGAATGCGGCGGAGCGACAGCGGAGCCGCAGTGAAGCGAACACGGGGCGGAGAACTGGGGCGAGCTTTGGGCTGAACTTGTTGACTGTGCTTTGGACTGAAAGCAAGTAGCGCGATTCCTCGCGGAATCGCCGTTCTCGGCGCGCAGCGAACGCCGAAGGCGGGCGCCGGGGGGCGCGCCCGAGGACGAATGGGCGGAGGGTTGGGCTAAACTTTTGGACGGTATTTGTGAGACCTTTAGGTCGCCGGCCTCGTCGCCCAGGCGCGGAGCGCCTCGGGAGGGATGGGCGACAGGCCGAACCAGATAGAAGGTGGTGATAAATGGTAGTGCGCAGCCCGAATCCCAAGAACGAATGGGCCTTGCTCTTGCGGTTCGAAGAACCGCGCGGGCCGGAGCCACCCCCGGCGTAGGGCCGCAACTCGCGATGCTCGTTCGGCCCCCGCTGGCTC
>NZ_JBQIQO010000041.1:0-20456 GCF_056799795.1 Rikenella sp. | reverse complement strand
GCGCCGATGGTACTGCACGAAGTTGTGGGAGAGTAGGTCGCCGCCTCCTTCAAGCCTCTGGCTATCGTAAGATAACCAGAGGCTTTTTTTATTCAAGAACCGTTCATCCGAGCACACATGAAAGATCAGGGTTTGGTTTTTACTAACCTCGGATTTTGGGGTCTCTCCCATTTTAAGAATTGAGAATCACTCAATAAGTAGCTCTTTCCCGTTTCTAAGGTCACTTTGTAGTAAGTGTTTGATCTGTTCGTAAGGTAATAATAGCTCGGTTTTTCCATATTCGAAGTAAGGGTCGTATTCTCCTCTTTCATCTTTCATATCATTGTATAGATTATCAGAAAGCACCATACCTTTCGGCGTAAAATAGAAACTCTTTTTCAGCAGATAATTGGTAAGCCACTGTCCATGGGTAGCATCATATCGGAATGATGCAGCAAAGGCAACGTTACCGAATGGATTATACCATCTCATTTTCTCGCTATCCCACTCTTCATATGCGATACGGAAAAATTCTTCCCTGTCCCGTTCTTTGATAATATCATTCAAGTATAGGCGTCGTCCGTCTCGGTTCCTAAAGACATGATTCATATCGAAAATACAATTCATCGATCCTCCTAAACTATTATAGCAATCGTATGAAATAGAGGTAATTTCTTTATTATAGAAAAGATAAGGAACAGTACCTTGTGCTATGGAACTAAGAGAATGTTCACTGTCTTGAATATATTGTCTATGCTTTTTTATCGCGTTATCTATTGTTTTTTCTACGGTTGTATAAGAATTAGAAGAGGGTGAAAGCCAAAATATATGTTCTTTTAATAAATATTTGTATTCCTTTAGGATAGAGTTTCTTAGTGCAGTATTATTTACTGGTGTGACGTAGGAACAATCGATCTGCAAGGTGCCATTTGAGGCTTCCTCTTCATATTTGACCGTTGTGTTTTTGAATACTAAATCTTTTACGTTTAGTTCTTTGGGCAAGACAGTAGAATCCGTTGTCGTTTTGCAAATGGTTACCGTGTCGATTTTGTAAACCGTATCGGCAGCGGGTATGGTATCTTGTGTGTCGGTCGCTTGTGTCGCTGGGCTGCAGGCATTGAGCAGGGCGGCCATAAACAAGCTGGTAAATAGACGGAAAAGAAAGAGTGGCTTTAGCATGTGCTATGGAGTTTTGAGATTCGGTATAAGCGACCGGGAGCTGTTCGGAGACTGCCCCCGATCACTTTATTGCTGGGTATTTTAGGAGATTTGTTGGTATTGTATCTCTACTGAGCATAGATTACCCGCATTGGCGAGTTTATAATCGCTGATGTACAGTTTATTGATTATCCCCAGATTAACCAGATCAGGAAGATTGCGAGAGCAATATACATTCCGACAATACATCCAGTATTCTGTTGTCGAACTCGTGTATTATGTGCTTCGATACTGTTCTTGCTTGCATATTTGGCTGCGTCAATGTCATTTTGGATAACGGTATCCATTGCTGCATATACTATGTTCCAAATTGCTTCTGGTTCCTCTACGATAAAGTCTTCCCGAGTGACATAATAGAGGGATTCTTCCTGCTCGATATATTCTTCGAATCGTTTGACAATGTGCAATAACTCCAGTCTATTGATCCGGTGTAATGTCTGGTTATATTGGGCAAGCAATTCGGGTGAGGGACTCGGAGTGTCCGTAATCGCATAATAATTAGTGAGATGTTTGATGATGTCGTTTCTGTCCCATGTGTTGAGACTCAATTTTTGGCAGTAGTATTTTGCCCGCTCTATGCGTCTGTCGGTGTTCATTGTTTTCGTTGTGTCTTTAAAATGTTGGAAAATTTGACATCGGTTAAAAATTGAGTTCTTTAGTTGCAGCTTGTATTGCATATATGAGTTCTGCAGTTTGTATTGAGTTAAATGCGCGGTGAAAGCTGTTTTAAATTCTCCAAAGTGGTTGATCCAGAAACCACATGATATTTGAACAGCTTCTTCCCCTGGAACCATAGATATTTTAACTTGTTTCATGGTATGGTTGATTTTGTTGAAAAGTTCAAATTTTTCATTCATGGAGAAATGTGGGGTAGTATATCGGGCATAGAGATGTACGAATATGTTCCCTTCTGCCTCCGTGTCTAAACCTAATATGTATATTGGATCTTGGCCGAAAGAGATGACTCTCTCGCTCTCTGTTGTGGGATGAAGTCCTTTTTCTTTTAACATTTCGAAAATTTGAGTTGATAAGGTGCCGAGCTTTGTTGTGTCAGCAATGTTTATGCTTGTCATGATTGCAAAGTGTTTGTAGATTTTGCCGTGCCCCTCGGCAGTTTTTTCGTTTCGTTAAAAGGCATAAAAAACGTGGGACAATACCGTTTATTTGCTTCTGAGGTCTTCGACTACCTTGCTGCCAAATAAAAGAGTAAAGCCCACGTATTGCTACGCAGGCGTCACACTTTACTCTTGGCAGCTTTGAAAGTGTCGAAGTTTCAGAAGCCAGAATAAAAGTTAACGCTTTTTATGTCGTCTCTCCCGGCCCCGCGACCATCGCCCGCCGGAAGAGGAAAAATCGGAAAAATATGTTAATGAGAAGTTTGCATCATAGGCCAATCGGTTTTAATTACCATTCAAATATACGAAAAATATTGAATCCCGGTTCCGGATAAACACCTGGCGAAGCAGCGGAGCATTCATCCGATTTAATTCCCCGCCTGCGCCCGTTTTCTGTAAAAACTTCTTTATATTTGCTCTATTATATCCACGTTCGGTTCCGCCGAGAGAGAGACGGAGCCGACCCAAACTCAACCCGGCCATGACCTCGCAACAACTATTTCGACAGATACGCGCCAAAGAGAGCTTCCTTTGCGTCGGCCTCGACACCGACCTGAAGAAAGTGCCCCAGCATCTGCTGGGCGACGAAGACCCCATCTTCGCCTTTAATAAGGCCGTTATCGACGCCACCGCACCGTATTGCGTCAGCTATAAACCCAACCTCGCATTCTATGAAGCTGCGGGAGTGAAAGGGTGGAACGCCCTGGTGAAGACCGTCCGGTACCTGCGCGAGCGGTATCCCGAGCAATTCCTGATCGCCGACGCCAAACGAGGCGATATCGGCAACACCTCCCAGATGTACGCCCGCGTCTTCTTTCAGGAGATGGACTTCGACGCCGTCACCCTCTCGCCCTATATGGGGAGCGACACCGCCGAACCCTTCTATGCCTATCCCGGGAAGTGGGCCGTGCTGCTCGCCTTGACCTCCAACCCCTCCGCGCAGGATTTCGAAACCTTGGCTTTAGCCGGCGGCGAGATGCTCTATGAACGCGTCCTGCGGAACTCCATGAGCTGGGGAACCGAAGACAATACGATGTACGTCGTCGGCGCCACGCGCGCCGAACAGCTCGAACGCGTGCGGGCTATCGTGCCCGACCACTTCCTGCTGGTTCCCGGCGTGGGCGCTCAGGGCGGGTCGCTCAGCGAAGTCGCCCGGTGCGGGATGAACAGCCGGTGCGGACTGCTCGTCAACTCCTCGCGCGGAATCATTTACGCCTCCGACGGTCGCGACTTCGCCGAAGCAGCCGGCGCGGCCGCCCGTCAGTTACAGGGCGAGATGGCAGGCCTGTTGGCCGATTATTGCAAGTGATAATTTTGTAAAAAGTCAGAAAGATATGGACATTACCAAGATGCCGCTTTCGGGCAAGACCCGGCGGGAACACGACTTGTTGGGCGAACTGGACATTCCGGTGGAATACTACTTCGGCGTGCAGACCATGCGCGCGCTCGACAACTTCCACATCAGTCGGGTGCGGCTCTGCATGTACCCCTACTTCATCAAAGCGCTCGCCATGGTCAAGGAAGCCGCGGCCAAAGCCAACCGCGACCTCGGCGAGATCAAGTCTGACGTGGCCGACGCCATTATCGCCGCCTGCCACGAAGTAGAGCAGGGGAAACTCGACGACCAGTTCGTCGTCGATATGGTGCAGGGCGGCGCCGGGACTTCCACCAATATGAACGCCAACGAAGTGATCGCCAACCGCGCGTTGGAGATTCTCGGCCACCGGCGCGGCGAATACGCCCACTGCCACCCGAACAACGACGTGAACCACTCGCAGTCGACCAACGACGCCTATCCGACCGCCGTGAAGATCGCCCTGATTTATCAGACCCAGGACTTGATCGCCTCGTTGCGCGAGCTGATCGGCGCCTTCCATGCCAAAGGGATCGAATTCGCCCAAGTCATCAAGATGGGGCGCACCCAGCTTCAGGACGCCGTGCCGATGACCCTCGGTCAGGAGTTCGACGCCTATGCCGCCAACCTCTCCGAAGAGATCGACCGCCTGGAACAGAACGCCAAACTGCTGCTCGAAGTGAATATGGGCGCCACCGCCATCGGCACCGGGATCAACGCCGATCCGCAGTACAGCCAGATCTGTATCAAATACCTGCGCGAGATTACCGGGCTTCCGATTACCGCCGCCACCAACATGATCGAGGCGACGAATGATACGGGCGCCTTCGTGATCTACTCGTCTGCCGTGAAACGGATGGCCGTCAAGTTGTCGAAAATTTGCAACGACCTTCGGTTGTTGTCGTCCGGGCCGCGAACCGGTCTGAACGAGATCAACCTGCCTCCGATGCAGCCCGGCTCGTCGATCATGCCGGGCAAGGTGAACCCCGTGATTCCCGAGGTGGTGAACCAGATCGCTTACAAGGTGATCGGAAACGACCTCACCGTGACCATGGCCGCCGAAGCGGGCCAGCTGGAGCTGAACGTGATGGAACCGATCATCGTCTACAGCATTCTGGAATCGATCGTAATGATGGTTCACGGGATGGACACCCTGCGCGAGAAGTGCATCCTGGGGATTACAGCCAATACGGATCGGTGCCGGGATATGGTCTACCACAGCATCGGTTTGGTGACCGCCCTGAATCCGTACCTGGGATACGAAACCTCGACCGAGCTCGCCAAAGAGGCGCTTCATACCGGCAAGGGGATTTACGATTTGGTGTTGGAGAAGAAATTGATGTCCCAAGAGGAGCTGGACAATATTCTTCGTCCGGAGAACATGGTCAAACCCCGGAAATTTTTGCGGAAATAGCTTGCGGACAGGCATCGTCGTCGCCTGAACGATGCGTAAACGCCTTGTGGTGCATACCCGCAGGGCGTTTTACGGTTCGCCCCACTCAACCTTATAAAGCGGAAAAGAAATAACCCAAGAAGCAATAAACCACTACCCATGAATCGACCCTTGTTCGCCCTCTCCGGCGCCTTGTGTGCCGTGACCGGCAGTGCACAAAGTGCCGACAAACCGGCAGCCGAGCCTCAGAAACGGCCCAATATCGTCTACATCATGTCCGACGACCACGCCGTGCAGGCCATCAGCGCCTACGGCCACCCCCTGTCTCAGGTCGCCCCGACCCCGAATATCGACCGCATAGCCGCCGAAGGCGTGCGTTTCGACCGGGCCTACTGCGGCAACTCCGTCTCCGGGCCCAGTCGCGCGACGATTCTGACCGGCAAACACAGTCACGCCAACGGTTTCCGAACCAACGCCGATTTTTTCGACGGTTCGCAGACCACCCTGCCCAAAGTCCTGAAAGCGAACGGTTACTCCACCGCTATTATCGGCAAGTGGCACCTGAAAACCTACCCCACCGGATTCGACTACTGGAAAGTGCTCGACGACCAAGGGATGTACTACAACCCCGACTTCGTGACCATGAGTGGCGACACCGTCCGCCAACGCGGCTATGTGACCGACATCGTCACCGACGAGAGTATCGCTTGGATCGACGCCCACAAAGACCGGCCCTTCTTTATTATGGTGCACAACAAGGCCCCGCATCGGAATTTTCAGCCCGCCCCGCGGCACCTCACCTTGCACGAGCACACCTTCTTTCCCTATCCCGACAACCTTTTCGACACCTGGGAAGGACGCGTGGCCGCCGGTCGGCAGGAGATGAGCATCGCCGGCCACCTGATGCCCGCTTACGACCTCAAGCTCTATACCCGTCGCGACGGGTGGGATCCCAAAACCGACTGGGGGCCCGACTATCGGTTCATGGACTCCACCGAGCGGGAGGCCTACATCGCCTCCTACGATGCCGCGAATCAGGCCTACTACGACAATCCTCCTACCGGTGATAGTCTGACCCGTTGGAAATTCCAGCGTTACATGCGCGACTACTTTTCGACCATCGCCGCCGTGGACGAGAATATCGGAAAGATGCTCGACTATCTCGACAGCACGGGGCTGGCGGAGAACACCATCGTGGTCTACGCCTCCGACCAGAGCTTCTACCTCGGCGAACACGGCTGGTTCGACAAACGGTTCATGTACGAAGAGTCGATGCGGATGCCCCTCGTGATCCGTTATCCGGCTGAAATTCCGGCGGGGACGGAGGCCGAAAGCACCTTGGTGCAGAACATCGACTTTGCCCCGACCCTGCTCGACTGGTGCGGGATCGAGAAACCGGACAGCATGCAGGGCGAATCGTTCCGAGCCGTGGCCCGGGGCGGCGACCGGGCGGTGAAACCGGGGCGCGATTGGCGAAAGACTTTGTATTATCGGTATTGGGAGAACCCCGGGATTCACAACGTGATGCAGCACGCTGGCGTGCACGACGGGCGGTGGAAACTGGTCTATTTCTTCAGCAACGAGACGCCGGTTCCGGCGGAGTGCTATTTCGAACTCTACGACCTGAAACGCGATCCGCACGAGATGCACAACCTGTACGGTACGCCGGGAACGAACGGGGTGACGACTCGTCTCCGCCGGGAATTGGTTCGGTTGGCGGATTACTACGGCGACGAACTGCCTCCTTGCCGTGAACTGAATGCTTTATAATCTGTTCTTTGTGCTGGATAGAACCGTACCTTTCTTGAAAGAAAGGTACCCAAAAGACTTTTGCAGAGGTCGTCCCACGGGGACGACCACGGGTTCTCTCCGCCTTGTTCGTTGGGCTGTGATTTTCAGGCGCGGCGCGCGTGGGGTTCTCGCCCATTATTAGCGCGCCCGCCGAAAATCCAGCCCAACCCAATCGGGCAGACACGGCCAGAGCATCCCGCAGGGATGCGCTCTAAAGTTTTTCTGGTTCTCTTTGTTCACAAAGAGAACAGTACCCTCCAACCCAAAGTACATAGATTAATAGTCAATTCGGTTGATCGGCAAGAGCAGCGTGCCGAAATCATTCATCGCATTGAACAGCGCGATATGGGAGTAGTGCCCCTCGCGTAAGTTTTCGAGTCGAATTTCACGGGGGACGATCGTCCCCCGTTTGATTAGCCATTCCCGCATCGTCCCGCGCAAGAGCGGTGAAGCCGGCGTGTGCCAGAGCTCGCGCGAGCCTCCCGCCACCCGGAACGCCACATTGCAAAACGTCGTATCCGTGACCCGCCCGTCGCGGAGCAGCAGCGCATCGCCATAGCCCTTCGCCAGCGCCCGTTCGTGCCACACAGTCAGTTCCCTCCGGTCGGCATACTTGTACCCGTAATCGAAAGACTCGACCTCCGCCGCCAGCAGCGAACCGATTCGGGGAGGTGTATAACGCCCATATTCCACCGCCTCGACCCCCTTAGCCCCGTAGACCACCCGACACTTCGCCACCCCCTCGTGTAAATCTCCCGGCACCGGGTACCCCCTTCTGATCGCCGCCAACTCCGGCACCGCGGCGACGGCGTACAACTCCCTGCACGTGCGTTCGACCCGCTCCTGATGCAGATGCAGGATTTCAGCCTCCGGCCAGCAGCCGTCAGCGATCCGTATCGTTTCCACGCAAAGGCACATAGACTTTCTGTTTCATTTCCGCATACTCCGCCGTCCGGTCGCTGCGGAACGTGATCCCCCCGCCGCTCTTGAACAGATACTCCCCCCGCTCCGCCTCCGGCGCCCGTTCCAGAAAACGGATCATCACCCCGCTCTCCAGCTCCCTCCCGTCGAACAGCCCGCACACCCCCGTATAATACCCCCGGTCGTAGGTCTCCGCCTCCGCGATGATTTCCAGCGTTCGGAGTTTCGGCGCCCCCGTCACCGACCCCGCCGGCAGCAACTCGAACAAGATCGACCCCACGCGATCGCGCCAATTCGTTCGTAACTTCCCGCTGATCTCCGAGCTGACCTGCAACAACTCTCCCGCATGCGTCGCCACCCGGTCGACATAGCGATACCGCTCCACCCGCACCCCCGTCGCCACCCGGCTCAGGTCGTTGCGCAGCAGATCGACGATCGTCGCATGTTCTGCCGCCTCTTTCGCATCCTCCAACACTCGCCGTTCCGCCTCCGGCAGCGCCGCATCGATCGTCCCCTTCATCGGGAACGTCGAAATCCGTCCCTCCGCCCCGATCCGCACGAACCGTTCCGGCGAGAAACAGACGAACCGGTTGTCGAACCAGATTTTGTACCGCGCCTCCGTGCCGTCGAACACCTCGCGCAGCGTCAGGTTGCAAGTCACCGGCGTTTCGCACGTCAGATTGACCAGATAGCTGTTCCCCGCCCGCAAATGTCCCATGACCGTCTCGAACCCCCGGTCGTACTCCTCCCGCGTGCAAAACCGCGGTTCCCATACTAATTCCGGCGCTTCGTCGCCCAGCGCGAAAGCATTCGTCCGTCCGCCGATCGCATAGAGCAGCCGGGCCGGATCCACCTCCTCCAGCGGCTCCACCACACAAGCCCGCATCGCGTAGTCGATCAGGAACAGAAACGGCCGCCCCTCCGCCCCGAAGCGATCCATTCGCTCCCGTGCCACGTCTTTGTCGTAATATTCCACCCGTCAGCAAAATCTTGTCCGGCAAAAATAGCATTTTTGCGCCGCAACCCCTATATTTGTGTCCCCTCCCGGAACCGGAGGGCCCTGCGCCCCGGACGCTCCCGGCCTGTCGAGGGGGAAAATCGTACCTGTAAAAAATCATTCGAACGATGGAAAAACTCGTTTCCCTCGGGATAGTCGAAAACTATTTCGAAAAGCTGAAAGCCAACCTCTCGGTCGATGCCGCCATCGTCGGCGGCGGCCCGTCCGGACTCGTGGCCGCTTACTATCTGGCGAAAGCCGGCAAACGCGTCGTTCTCTACGAACGCAAACTCGCCCCCGGCGGCGGCATGTGGGGCGGCGCCATGATGTTCAACGACATCATCGTCCAGCAGGAAGCCCTGCCCATCCTCGACGAACTCGGCGTCAGCTACAAACCTTATAAAGAGGGGACTTACGTGCTGGACTCCGTGCACGCCACCTCCGCCCTCGTCTACGCCGCCACCAAAGCCGGGGCTACTATTTTTAACTGCTACTCCGTGGAAGACGTCATCTTCCACAACGAAGAGGTAGCCGGTCTGGTCGTGAACTGGGCCCCCGTGATGCGCGAAGGGATGCATGTCGACCCTCTGATGGTGACCGCCCGCGCCGTGCTCGAAGGCACCGGCCACGACTGTATGATCGCCCGCCTGGTGGCCCGTAAGAACAACGTCCGGCTCAATACTCCGACCGGTGAAGTGGCCGGCGAACGGTCGCTGAACGTCGAAGAGGGCGAGCGGCTCACCGTCGAGAACACCAAGGAGGTCTATCCGGGTCTGTTCGTGAGCGGTATGGCGGCCAACGGGGTGAGCGGCGCATTCCGTATGGGGCCGATTTTCGGCGGCATGCTGATGTCGGGCCGGAAAGCTGCCGAACTGATGATCGCCCGGATCGATGGATAACTTCGGCCTGTACGTCATCCTGACCCGTCCCGCCGTGGGACACGTCGTTGCAGCGGAAGCAGCCGTGCGTTGCGGCGTTCGGATGCTCCAGCTGCGCGAGAAGGATTTGCCCGACGGCGAGCTGCTGCGTATCGCCCGCGAAGTGCGCGCCGTGACCCGCGGAACGGAGACCCGATTTATCGTCAACGACCGGCCCGACATCGCCCTGCTGAGCGACGCCGACGGCGTCCACGTCGGCCAGGGCGACTTGCCCGTGGCCTCTGTGCGGCGCATCGTCGACCGGGAGATGATCGTGGGTCTTTCGACCCACTCCATCGAGCAGGCCCGCGCCGCGTTGGCTTCCGAGGGAGTAGACTATATCGGCTTCGGGCCTGTTTATCCGACCACCACCAAAGCCGTGCCCGATCCGGTAGTCGGGATCGAGCAGTTGCGCGAGGTGCTCGGCTTCGCGCAGCTGCCGGTGGTCTCCATCGGCGGGATTTTTCCGGAGACCCTGCCGGCCGTTTTGGCAGTCGGCGCCCGGAATCCCTGCCTCGTGCGTCACTTCATGGAGCCCTCCGATCCGGCGGAAATGGAGCGGCGCATCCGCGAGATACAACGTATGATCGCAGGATAGCCCTGCATTTATTCCGATACTCGATGCTCAAAATGACAGCCCGCGGGCTGTCATTTTGGCATAAAGAGCCGCCGCGCACGCTTTGGCACAAAATATGCACGATACCGCCACCGCTGAACGAAACCTGAATTCAGAATCCAAAACAAATAAAAAACATTTACCGATCATGAAAATCAAACCGTTAGCAGATCGCGTGCTGATCGAGCCGAAACCGGCGGAAGAAAAAACCGCTTCGGGTCTCTTCATTCCTGACACGGCCAAAGAAAAACCGCTTGCCGGTACGGTGGTGGCGGTGGGCCCGGGTACCGACGAGGTCAAGATGGAGGTCAAAGCGGGCGATCAGGTGCTCTACGGCAAGTATGCGGGCACTGAAATCTCGTTCGATGGGAAGGATTATCTCATCATGAAACAAAATGACATCCTCGCGATTATTTAATCGCTCTATTTTGCATCCGTCTGAATTTTTTGGTTCTTTTTGTTCACAACCGACGCTGCCAGCGAGTGCAATGCAAACATAGTTTGCAAATTGCCGAGCGGCGAGGAGGAAAACGAGCGCAGCAAAGTTAAAAAGAACAGTACCCTCAAACCAAATTCATAAATAAAACATCAATTACAGAGATGGCAAAACAGATTATATTCGATACCGATGCCCGCGAACAGTTGAAAGCCGGCGTAGACGCACTGGCCAACGCCGTGAAAGTGACCCTCGGGCCGAAAGGTCGGAACGTACTGATCGACAAAAAGTTCGGTGCCCCGCAAGTGACCAAGGACGGCGTCAGCGTAGCCAAAGAAGTGGAACTGGAAGACAACGTCGCCAATATGGGCGCCCAGCTCGTGAAAGAAGTAGCCTCGAAGACCAACGACGACGCCGGTGACGGGACGACCACCGCCACCGTGCTCGCCCAGGCCATTATTACCACCGGGATCAAGAACGTGACCGCCGGCGCCAATCCGATGGATCTGAAGCGCGGGATTGACAAAGCCGTTGCCGCCGTCGTGGCCGACCTTCAGAAACAGAGCCAGCAAGTCGGCGACGACATCAGCAAAATCGAGCAAGTCGGCACCATTTCGGCCAACAACGACTCCACCATCGGTAAGTTGATCGCCGAAGCGATGAGCAAAGTGAAGAAAGAAGGCGTTATCACCGTCGAAGAAGCCAAAGGTACCGAGACCCATGTCGATGTAGTCGAAGGGATGCAGTTCGACCGCGGTTACATCTCTCCCTACTTCATGACCGACCCCGAGAAGATGGAAGCCGACCTCGAAAAGCCCTACATCCTGATCACCGACAAGAAAGTTTCGACCATGAAGGAACTTCTTCCGGTGCTCGAACCGGTGGCACAGAGCGGGCGTGCCCTGCTCGTGATCGCCGAAGACGTCGACGGCGAAGCCCTTTCATCGCTCGTGCTCAATAAATTGCGCGGCACGCTGAAGATTGCTGCCGTCAAGGCTCCCGGCTTCGGCGACCGTCGCAAAGAGATGTTGCAGGACATCGCTATTCTGACCGGCGGAACCGTGATTTCGGAAGAGACCGGCCTGAAACTCGACGCTGCGACCATCGATATGCTCGGTTCGGCAGAGAAAGTGACGCTGACCAAAGAAAATACGACGATCGTCAACGGAGCCGGCAAGAAAGAGGCCATCCAGGATCGTGTGGCCCAGATCCGGAAACAGATCGAAGCCTCGACCTCGGACTACGACAAGGAAAAGCTTCAGGAACGCCTGGCTAAATTGGCCGGCGGCGTGGCCGTGCTCTATGTAGGTGCAGCGACCGAAGTCGAAATGAAAGAGAAGAAAGACCGCGTTGACGATGCACTGGCAGCGACCCGTGCTGCGGTCGCCGAAGGGATCATCCCGGGCGGCGGCGTGGCTTATATCCGTGCTACCGCTGCGCTCGAAAAGCTCAAAGGCGACAACGACGACGAAACCACCGGGATTCACATCGTGAAACGCGCCATCGAAGAACCGCTGCGTCAGATCGTAGCCAATGCCGGCGGCGAAGGTTCGGTCGTGGTCAATAAAGTGAAAGAAGGGAAGGGTGCATTCGGGTACAATGCCCGTGTCGACCAGTACGAAGACCTCTTCAAAGCCGGGATTATCGACCCGACCAAAGTGGCTCGTGTGGCTTTGGAAAACGCCGCTTCCGTGGCATCGATGTTCCTGACCACCGAATGCGTGCTGGCCGATATTAAGGAAGAAAATCCGGCACCGGCTATGCCGGCCGGAATGGGAGGTATGGGCGGCATGATGTAGTCCCCCGTCCAGACTCTTGGATAAGAGACCGCGTTCGGTATCGCATTTTGCGATGCCGGACGCGGTTCGTTTTTGGGGGATAGGTGAGCGTAGGGCAGACCGTCTGCCGTGCTGCGCATTTGTGTGATGCGGGTAGACCCGGTCATAGCATCCCGTAGGGATGCGCTCTAAAGTTTTTTCGGTTCCTTTTGTTCACAACCGACGCTGCCAGCGAGTGCAATGCAAACGCAGTTTGCAAATTGCCGAGCGGCGAGGAGGAACCGAGTAGCGTATCGAGGGCAGAGACCGCTTGCGGGCTTTGCCGAGGTCGCACGAGGAAGCCGAAGGCAACGCGAAGCCAACGAAACAGTTCGAAGGCGGGTCAAAGCTCAACCGCGCGCGACTGCTGGAAAAGGAAATCGTTCAAAGCGACTTGCGCTTTGGACAAGATTTCCGCCAGCGCGCGGACAGAGAGCGGTGCGAGGAATTGGGCTGAGGCTGCCCGCGTTGCATAGGGGTAGAGGCTGGTAGTTGAAATGCGTAAGCATTTCCCGTCCACGGGACGTGGGGCCCGCGCGGCCTGAGCGCAGTCCCCTCCTGTAGCCAAAGCCGCGCGCCCCGCCTAAAAGAGCGATTCAACTATTTCGGCGGTAGCCGAATATGGATGAATCGCGCAGGCGCGCGAAAAAATTGCTCACTCACAAAAACTCCGTCGCCCGCCCGTCTGAAAGGGCATATTCTACCGGTTGGTACTCGGCCAATCCGGCAAGAATTGCCGCGGGCGACGTTTAGGAGTAGACACGCCCAGTTTTCGCGTGCCGAGCGGCACCGGCGGAGCGACAGCGGAGCCGCAGTGAGGCGGACACGGGACGGAGAACTGGGGCGAGCTTTGGGCTGCGATTGTTTTTCAGGCTCGAAAACCGGTTACGGTTTTCGAGCCGCGCTGGCCGAGCATGAGGCTTGGACTGGGGGCGGTGGGTTGGGCTGAACTTGTTGGTCATGCTTTGGGCTGAGAGCGAATAGCTAAGTCCCCGTGTTAACGGTCGGCCCGCAGCCCCCGGATGCGGAGGGGACGCACAGCGTCTTTTACTGGCCGCCTCGGCCTTAATATTCGTTCTCCGTTGACTGCGGCCGAAAACAAATTGGCTGTGCTTCTGCGGTTCATCGAACCGCCGGCCCTGTCGCCCAGCGGCGAAGCCGCTCGGGGGGTGGGCGACAGGCCGAACATGACAGTCTGGGGGAAGTGAATAGGGCGAATTATTTCCCGAGCTTCTGCGACTCGCAGAGTCGCGCGGGCCGGATGCCTGCCCACGAGCGGGAAGCACAGCGTCTTTTCTACCCCATAGCACCTCCCGGGCGTCCGGCCGCATAAAGTTCGGCTACATGGGGCAGCTCCAGCCCCTTGCCCCCGCGACTCCCTTTCCCGTTTATTCCGAGAGGCAGCGCAACTGAAAACCGTGGGCACGGAAGTTCGTGTAGCCGGGATTGAGCCACGTCATGTAGAAACTCAAGTACACGCCATTGGTACCACCGGCCGTAGAAGACCAGCCGTCACCGCTGTTACCGACGTTACGCTGCACGCCCGCATCGTGCCCGCGGTAGCCCGGGGCGGGGCGCTCCGGCAGAAAGCCTCCGTTAATCCTCCCACCCGTGACGAAAAGCCCGCCGGAATGACTATCTTTGTCCAGGAAAAAGCGCGCAACAACCCATGATCTATCACATCGCCGAATACCTCGACCGGACCATCGACCTGCCCGGCGCCGGGATGTTCAACTATATATCCTTCCGATCCGCACTGGCCATCGTCGTATCGCTGCTCATCGGGATGGTTTTTGGGAAATACATTATCCGCCTGCTCCAGCGTCGCCAGATCGGTGAAGAGGTGCGAAACCTCGGCCTCGAAGGCCAGCTCCAGAAACGCGGGACACCGACCATGGGCGGACTCATTATTTTGGCCGCCATTCTGGTGCCCGTTCTTTTGTTCGCCGACCTCACCAACATCTATGTCCAGTTGATGCTCGCCACCACCGTATGGTTGGGCCTTCTGGGCTTTCTCGACGACTACATCAAAGTCTTTCGCAAGCGGAAAGAGGGGCTTAACGGCCGATTCAAGATCTTGGGCCAGGTGAGCCTCGGGATTATCGTCGGCACCACCATGTGGATCAGCCCCCAGATCGTCTCGCGCGAGCCCGCAGCCGCCCGCCAGCAGAACGAAGCCGAGCGCGTCGTGGCCAACGACTTGGGGAACCGGCGCACCGTGCTCTATTTGACCCCGCCCGAGAAATCCACCGACACCACCGTCCCGTTTTTCAAGAACCGCACCTTAGACTACCGCAACCTGATTCCCATCGAAGGGAAATGGGGCGATACGCTCGGCTGGCTGCTCTATATTCTCGTCGCCACCTTCGTGATCACCCTCGTCTCCAACGGCGCCAACCTCACCGACGGCTTGGACGGCCTGGCCGCCGGCGTCTCCGCCGCTATCGGCGTCGTGCTCGGGATTCTCGCCTACCTCTCCGGGAACGTCATCTATTCCGAGTATCTGAGTATCATGAATATACCCGGTTCCGGCGAACTGCTCGTCTTTGCCGCGGCATTCGTGGGCGCTTTACTCGGATTTCTGTGGTACAACTCCTTCCCCGCGCAAGTCTTTATGGGTGATACCGGCTCGTTGGCCGTCGGCGGGATTATCGCCGTCTTCGCGCTGCTGATCCGGAAAGAACTCCTCTTGCCCATTCTTTGCGGCGTGTTTATCGTCGAGAGCTGCTCCGTGATCATTCAGGTCTTTTGGTTCAAATACACCAAACACCGATACGGCGAAGGCCGCCGCGTGTTTTTGATGGCCCCCCTGCACCACCACTACCAGAAAAAAGGCTACTTCGAAGTCAAGATCGTCACCCGTTTTTGGATCGTCCAATTGTTGCTGGCCGCCATTACGCTGATGACCCTCAAGATACGATAACGACCTTTCGACACGTTTTTTATAACCAAACCACACACTATTTTATCATGACACTGCTGACCGCTTCCTCCTCCTACTTCTATTCGATGGGGCCCGAGTTCCTGCTCATTATCGCTATCGGGATCGTCGGTTTTATCGTCCAGTCCCGTTTGCAGAGCGTATTCAACAAATACTCGAAAGTTCCTTTTGCCGGCGGTCTGACCGGTCGCGAAGTGGCCGAAAAGATGTTGCGCGACAACGGCATTACCGACGTCCGCGTGACCCACGTCTCGGGCGAGTTGACCGACCACTTCAACCCGGCCAACAAGACCGTGAACCTCAGCGATTCAGTCTACGAGAGCAACTCCGTCGCCGCCGCGGCAGTAGCCGCTCACGAATGCGGCCACGCCGTTCAGCATGCCGTGGGGTATGCTCCGCTCAAATGGCGTTCGGCATTGGTTCCCGTGACTAGCTTCTCTTCGAAGTTCGCGATTCTGTTCATCATCGGCGGTATTGTGCTGGCCGGCGTGACCAATAACCTGGTATTGTTCTGGATCGGCATCGGGATGATCGCCATGTCCGCCTTGTTCAGCATCGTGACCCTGCCCGTAGAGTACAACGCCTCGCATCGGGCCTTGGCCTGGCTCGAAAACGAGCAGATTCTGAATTCGCAACAGCAGGCTCAGGCCAAGGAAGCATTGACATGGGCCGCCCGGACTTATCTGGTCGCCGCCTTGTCCGCGATTGCGACCTTGATCTACTACATCGGCTTCGCCCGGCGCGATTAGGGTTCTGTGTCTACCCGACCGGAATAGCTGTATTATGCGGGTAGACCCGGCCATAGCATCCCGTAGGGATGCGCTCTAAAGTTTTTTCGGTTCCTTTTGTTCACAAAAGGAACAGTTCTAGCCGGGTCAAAACTTGTCCGCGCGCCCCGCCTTAAGAGGGAAATCGTCAAAATGCGCTTGTGCGTTTTGACAAGATTTCCCCAGGCGCGCGGAACAAAGAATTGTGTCATCGGCAGCTTAAGGATGCGCAGCATCCGTCTAAAGTTTTTTTGGTTCTTTTTGTTCACAAAAAGAACAGTTTTGTCCAGCACAGAGCTCGACGCGCGCCCCGCTTAAAGGAGCGATTCAACTATTTCGGCGGTGAGCCGAAATAACTGAATCGCGCAGGCGCGCGAAAAAAGAATTGAGCAAAGGCAGTTCAAAGTCTATCCGCGCGCGACTGCTGGAGAAGGAAATCATTCAAACGCGAATCACGCGTTTGAATAAGATTTTCGCCAGCGCGCGGACAGAGAATTGGGCCGCCGGCAGCCTTAGGATGCACAAGCATCCTCTCAACCCCCGCGCGCGACAGCAGGAAATAGGTTCGAAAAGCCTATCTTTGTACGATTGAAACGAAACGCGATATATGGCAGATAATACCATACTGGCCAAATTGGACGGCATTCGGGAGAAATACGCCGCCATATCCCGGCAGATCACCGATCCCGAAGTGATGAGCGACATGAAACGATACATCCAGCTCAATAAAGAATACAAAGAGCTCGGCCCCATCGTCGAAGCCGCCGATCGGTACCGCACCGCCGTCGCTAACTTACAGGAAGCCAAAGACCTCTTCGCCAACGAGAAAGACGAAGAGATGCGCGAGATGGCCCGCGGCGAGATCGAGACCCTCGAACCCGCCATCGCCCGGCTCGAAGAAGAGATCAAACTCATGCTCATTCCCGCCGACCCCCAGGACAGCAAAAACGCCATCATGGAGATCCGCGGCGGCGCAGGCGGAGACGAAGCCGCCATTTTCGCCGGCGACCTTCTGCGGATGTACCTCAAATTCTTCGAACGGCGAGGCTGGAAAGCCGAAATCAACAGCCAGAGCGAAGGCACCTCCGGCGGTTATAAGGAAGTCGTTCTGAAAATCACCGGCGACGGCGTTTACGGCGTTTTGAAATACGAATCCGGCGTCCACCGCGTACAGCGCGTGCCCCAGACCGAGACCCAGGGCCGCGTGCATACCTCCGCCGCCTCCGTCGCCGTGCTGCCCGAAGCCGAAGAGTTCGACATCGACCTCAAGATGGAAGACATCCGGAAAGACACCTTCTGCGCCTCCGGGCCGGGCGGGCAATCCGTGAACACCACCTATTCCGCCATCCGGTTGACCCACATTCCCACCGGCATCGTCGTCCAGTGCCAGGACCAGAAATCCCAGCTCAAGAACTTCGACAAAGCCTTGGAAGAGCTCCGGACACGGATCTATAACCTCGAATACCAGAAATACCTCAACGAAATCTCCTCCAAGCGGAAGACCATGGTCTCCACCGGCGACCGCTCCGCCAAGATCCGCACCTACAACTATCCCCAGGGGCGGATGACCGACCACCGGATCGGCTACACCATGTACAACCTGCCCGCCTTTATGGACGGCGACATCCAGGAATGTATCGACAAACTCCAGTTCGCCGAAAACGCCGAACGGCTTGCCGCAGCCGCCAGCGAAGACGAAGCCTGACCACCTGTTTTGTCTGTGAAATCTTTACACTAAAAGGATACGGATATGGAAAACTACAACGAAAACCAACCCCAATCGGAACAGCAACAGCCGCAACCCAATCCCGGCGGCGGATATTATGCCCCGAAACCCAGCCTGCCCAATGCAGCCGCTTCGTTGGTGCTCGGGATTCTCTCCGTGGTCACCAGCTGCTGGTTCGTCGGCCTGATCCTCGGCATTATCGGCCTCGTTTTCGGGAACAAAGCCCGCGCCATCTACCTCGCCGCACCCAACGACTACAACGGATACGGGATGGCCAACGCCGGTCGCGTGTTGTCCATTATCGGGATTTGCATAGGCGGCCTTTATATCCTCTACGTACTGGTTATCATCGGGATTATCGGCATCGGCGTCGGACTCTCGGAAGGCGCCGACTGGTTCCGCCAGATCAGCTCGCTCTGAGAGGAGCTCGTCGGGCGCTATCGCCTCATGCCCTGCGCCTATCGGCAACTGTTCGGCTTCGATTGCCCCTTCTGCGGCGCGCAGCGCTCCCTCCAGCTCTTGTTGCAGGGCAGACTGCGCGAGAGCCTGTTGCTTTTTCCCGCCTTGTTGCCGTTGGGCGCCACCATGCTCCTGATTCGGCACCCCCGCCTCCTGCGGATCATGCTGTGGGTGGACGTGGCGATTCTGCTCGGGAGCTGGCTGATTCGCCTGATTTGGAACTGAAGAATACGAAACGCGTTACGCATTTTTGCGCGGCGCGTTTTTTTGTATAAACCGTCCTCCGCACCTCTCGCCGGGCGTCGGAAAACATTAAATTTGCAAGATTAAAAACGCATCGACTATGGCATTGGCAGTGATTTTGGGCGGCGGCGAGAGCGGATACGGCTCCGCCGTGCTGGCCTCCTCGAAAGGGTACGACGTCTGGCTCTCCGACGCCGGCCAGTTGAAAGAGCCCTACCGTTCTCGCCTGGCGGAACGGGGGATCGCCTTCGAAGAGGGTTCCCATTCCCTCGGGCCTATTTTGGAAGCTGAATTTGTGGTCAAGAGCCCCGGCATTCCGGAGAGCGCCCCCGTCGTGCAGGCCATTCGCGAGCGGGGGATACCCGTGATCTCCGAGATCGAGTTCGCCGGTCGTTACCTTGCGCCGCACACCCGCACCGTCTGCATCACCGGCAGCAACGGGAAGACCACGACGACGACCCTGATCCATGCGATGATGCGCACAGCCGGTTTTCGGGCCGAACTGGCCGGGAACATCGGCCGGAGTCTGGCTTTGCAGGTGGCCGAGACCGAACCGGAAGAGCAGCCGGACTGGTACGTGATCGAATTGAGCAGTTTCCAGTTGGACGGGATGTACGATTTTCGGGCCGACATCGCCCTCCTGTTGAACATCACCCCCGATCATCTGGATCGGTACGACCACCGGATGGAGAACTACGTCGCCAGCAAATTCCGCATCACGCAGAACCTTCGGCCGGACGATCTCTTCGTCTGCAACGGCGAGGATCCGGAGACCCAGGCCTATTTGCCTCGGGTGCAGGCGGGATTACAGGCCGAGATCTGCTCTTTTTGCGTGAAAGGCGCCTCCGGCCCGGCCTCATACGATGCTGTTGCGGGGATGTTGAGGTGCGACGGCTTCGAGTTTCCGGTCGCCGCGATGCGGATCAAAGGGTTGCACAACATCGCCAATGCGCTGGCCGCCGTCGCCGCCTGTCGGAAAGCCGGCGTGCCGGACACGGCGATTGCCGAGACCCTGCGCACGTTCGGCGGCGTGGAGCATCGGCTGGAGCCGGTGGCGACAATCGATGGGGTAGAGTATATCAATGATTCGAAAGCGACGAATGTCGATTCCGTGTGGTATGCCTTGCAGTCGATGACGCGTCCGACGGTGTGGATCGCCGGCGGGACGGACAAAGGGAACGACTACGGCGTTCTGATGCCGTTGGTGCGGGAGCATGTGCGTGCCGTCGTCTGCATGGGGCTCGACAATGCCAAGTTAGTCCGTTCCTTCACCGGCGTCGTTCCGGTTTACGACACCTCGTCATTGGCAGCCGCCCTTGCCGCCTGTCGCGAGGTGGCCGAGGCCGGCGATACGGTTTTGTTGTCCCCCGCCTGTGCGAGTTTCGACCTTTTTCGGAATTATGAAGACCGCGGCCGTCAGTTCAAAGAGGCCGTTCGTGCTTTTTCTGGCGAGTGAATTTATGCGTTTTTTGTTCGTGCTATGACGTGCTGTCTTTTTTTCGCGCGGTACCGCGCGGACAGAGAACGGGGTAGAGGCTGCCATTAAACCACCCGAAGAGTGCGCCCGCCCGGCGGACGCGTTCGCGCCACGGCGGGCGGCCTTTATTACTTCAAAGCAAACGCGCGCCACGCCTTAGGAGGGAAATCGTCAAAATGTGCTGGCACGTTTTGACAAGATTTCCCAAGGCGCGCGAACAAAGAGCGGTGCGAGGAATTGGGCCGAGGCTGCCGTAGCGAAACGCAAGTTTCGCCCGTCCACGGGACGT
>NZ_JBQIQO010000040.1:0-20633 GCF_056799795.1 Rikenella sp. | reverse complement strand
GAGCGGCGGACTGCAACTCGTCGGAGCTCGTTGCTGCTCTCCGCTGGCGGCGAACTGCTATAGGTTAAGAGCGAATAACGCGATTCCTTGAGGAATCGCCGTCCTCGGCGAGAGCGACGCATTAGCGGCGCGTGGGAGGCGCGCCGAGGACGAACTTCGGAGAATGGGGGCGGTGAATGGGCCGAGCTCTTGCGGCTCGAAGAGCCGTGCGGGCCTGCGCGCTGGGCCTTTGGCCCACCCCCGGAGCGCGCAGCCCGAACCCAAAAGAATTGAGGAGGTGAATGGGGCGTTGCAGTTGCGGTTCGTAGAACCGCCCGGGCCGGACGCCTCCCCTCAGGAGGGACGCACAGCGTCTTTTACTGCCAGCCTCTACCCCATGACAGTACCTCCCGGGCGTCCGACCGCAAAGTCAAATTGAAATAAGGTAGAGGCTGCCTGCAAAACGCCCGGGCTACCGCCGTCGAGACATGGGGACACCGGCCAGTGTCTCCGGCAACGGCTACAGTTGGGCATCGACCGTCAGCGACACCGACGGCATGCATTTAAGTTTCAGCATGGCCTGGCTCGATCCCTGTACCGCGAACAGCCGCGGCTACAGTTTTCAGTTGCGTTGCCTCTCGGAATAAACGGGACAAGCGGTACTGCCCCGGGCAGCCGCAACCATAAGACAGGCGAGTTGAAAGACGTCGGCTACAGCGACGCCAGTTGGTCTTCTGCCACGAACGGTATCGGCGGCCTGAGTATGACATTCAGCACAAAATGGTTCCACATCAGCAACCCGGACTACCGCGCCTACGGTCTTCAATTGCGTTGCCTCTCGGAATAAACGGGGGTAGAGGCTGCCAATAAAACACCCGGTGGGTGCGCCCCGGGCTACCGCGATACGGGATATAATAAACTATTTGGCGCTCTGATGAACAACGGCAACTACGGATATAGCTGGTCTACCGCTACGAATGGGATTCACGGTCTGAACTTGAATTTCAATTCGCAGGGCCTCGGCTCCAACCACTTGGATCGCCGCGCTTGCGGTTTTCAGTTGCGCTGCCTCTCGGAATAAACAGGACGGCGAAGGCATTTAGGGTAGAGGCGGCCAGCTTTCGAGTGCCGAGCAGCGCGCCCCGGGCTACCGCCACGCACGCTATGGCGGGCCGGTCAGCGTCGGCAACGACGGATACAGCTGGTCGTCTGCATCCTACAATCCGGGCGACCATTACCGCGCCTTGGACTTATATTTCAGTTCGCAGCACCTCACCCCCAGCTACTCGGACAGCCGCGCCCACGGTTTTCAGTTGCGCTGCCTCTCGGAATAAACAGAGACAAGCAGCACTCGAACCCGCCATCAGAAAACTACCCCAAACAATCGGGCGCCGCCTGCGCTACATCCACGCCGCTATCCTCGTCTTTTTTCGTATCTTTGCCGTATTCCACCGGAAACGGTATTTTGTTTGCAGAGGGAGAACACCGACGCGAGCCGTGCCACCCCTCGCCTCCCACGAAAAAATGGAAGAAAGAGAGATCATCGAAAACGCCGCCCAAGGCGACTACAAATACGGATTCACCACCGACCTCGCCACCGAGACCATCGGCAAAGGGCTCGACGAAACCACCATCCGGCGCATCTCCGCCCTGAAAGAAGAGCCGGAATGGCTGCTCGAATTCCGCCTCCGCGCTTTCCGGAAATGGCAGACCATGACCATGCCCGACTGGGCCCATCTGGAGATACCGCCCATCGACTATCAGGACATCATCTACTACGCCGCCCCCAAGAAAGACAAGAAGCTCAAGAGCAGCATGGACGAAGTCGACCCCGAGCTTCGCGCCACCTTCGAGAAACTCGGCATCCCGCTCGACGAACAGAAAGCCTTGGCAGGCGTCGCCGTCGACGCCGTCATCGACTCCGTCTCCGTCAAGACCACCTTCCAGGCCACCTTGGCCGAGAAAGGAATCATCTTCTGCTCCTTCTCCGAAGCCGTGCGGAACCATCCGGAACTCGTACAGAAATATTTAGGCACCGTCGTGCCCTATACCGACAACTTTTTCGCCGCCCTGAACTCCGCCGTGTTCTCCGACGGCTCCTTCTGCTACATCCCGAAGGGAGTGCGGTGTCCGATGGAGCTTTCGACCTACTTCCGGATCAACGCCGCCGGCACCGGACAGTTCGAACGGACACTGATCGTGGCGGACGAAGGGGCGTATGTGAGCTATTTGGAGGGGTGTACCGCACCGATCCGGGATGAAAACCAGCTCCACGCGGCGATTGTGGAGATCGTCGTCGAACGGGACGCCGAAGTGAAATACTCCACCGTCCAGAACTGGTACCCGGGGGACAAGGAGGGACGAGGTGGCGTCTTCAACTTCGTGACCAAGCGCGGGATTTGCCGCGGAGAGAATGCCAAACTCAGCTGGACGCAAGTCGAGACCGGTTCGGCCATTACGTGGAAATACCCCTCCTGCATTTTGGCGGGGGATAATAGCGTGGGGGAATTCTACTCCGTCGCCCTGACCGGGAACCACCAGCAGGCCGATACCGGCACCAAGATGATCCACTTAGGCAAAAACAGCAGAAGCCGGATTGTGTCGAAAGGGATTTCGGCCGGATTTTCGCAGAACTCCTACCGCGGCCTCGTGCGCGTGGCGAAAACGGCGACCGGGTGCCGCAACTATTCGCAGTGCGACTCCTTACTCATCGGAGACAAGTGCGGGGCACATACCTTTCCGTATATCGAGTGCAGCAACGACACCGCCACCCTCGAACACGAAGCCACCACCTCCAAGATCAGCGAGGAACAGCTCTTCTACTGCAACCAGCGCGGGATTTCGACCGAAGAGGCCGTGGGCCTGATCGTCAACGGCTACGCCCGCGAAGTGCTCAACCAATTGCCCATGGAGTTCGCCGTCGAAGCCCAGAAACTGCTCGCCTTGTCTTTGGAGGGGAGCGTAGGCTAATCCTATGATCTTACACAGCATAAACATCAGACACGCCATATGAGCCAGAATATATTAGAAATCAGGAACCTGCACGCCACCGTCGCCGACGAAGGCAAAGAGATCCTGCGCGGCATCGACCTGACCGTGGGTGCCGGAGAGGTACACGCCATCATGGGGCCCAACGGAGCCGGGAAATCGACCCTCGGTTCAGTGCTTGCCGGGAATGAACGATTCGCCGTGACCGGCGGCACCGTCACTTTTCTCGGCCGGAATCTGCTGGAGATGAGCATCGAGGAACGCGCCGCACTGGGGCTTTTCCTCGGCTTCCAGTACCCGGTCGAGATTCCGGGCGTTTCGATGGCCTCCTTCCTGCGGCTCGCCATCAACCAGCAACGTGCCGCCCGCGGCGAAGAGCCGATCGGCTCGGGCGACTTCCTGCGCCTGATGCGCGAGAAGAGCGAAATCGTCGAACTCGGCGACAAACTGATGAACCGCGCCGTAAACGTCGGCTTCTCGGGCGGCGAAAAGAAGCGGAACGAGATCTTCCAGATGGCCATGCTCGAACCGAAGCTCGCCGTGCTGGACGAGACCGACAGCGGTCTGGACATCGACGCCCTGCGCGTGGTGGCCACCGGCGTCACCCGGCTCAAACGGCCCGACAACGCCACCATCGTTATCACCCACTACCAGCGGCTGTTGGACTATATCGTACCCGACTACGTCCACGTGCTCTACCGCGGGCGAATCATCCACTCCGCCGGCAAGGAGCTGGCCCGGGAGCTCGAAGAACGCGGTTACGACTGGGTCATCCGCGAATACGGCGACAAAGAGGAGTAGCCCTATGGACAGGATACTGAAAGAACGTTACAAATACACCCCGCTCGGTCGGCTCGCGGCATCGGGCGGAGCTCCGGAGGAGAGCTTCGTTCCGGCGCAGGCCGAAATTTCGACCGAAGCCGAAGCGGCGCTGTGTCGGGTCGAACCGCTCCCGGCGGCGACTTTGCGGGAGGCTGCCGAGCGGTCTCCCCATCCGGGTTTGACCATCGATCCCCTGCTGCTCGACAACCTCGGCGCCGAGACGAAACAGGTACAGGGAGTACAGATCGACATTCCGGCCGGATGCGAAACCAGCGGCATTCTGTACATCCACCTGCGCTACCCCTCTGCGACTCCGATCCAAAAAGGCGTGCAAAAATACGTGCAACGCCACCGGATTCGGGCCGGACGAAACAGCCGCGTGCGGGTGGTCGTTTATCATCATGCGTGTGCATCGGCCGACGCGCTGATCGACAGCGCCCTGCTGCTCGAAGCGGAGGCGGGAGCTTCGGTCGAGCTGTTCGAGGTGGCTGAAACCCGGGCTACCTACTTCGCTACCGTGCTGACCTCGATCGAACGGGACGCCAGCGTCAAAGTCACTACCATCGACTTGGATAACAGCATATTACGACGAAATCAGTTCGTGACGCTCGCTGAGCCGGGAGCGGACTGCAACCTCGAAGGGGCTTACCTCACGGCGGGGAATCAGCTGGCGGACAACTATATCCGGATGCACCACGCTTCGGCGCACTGCCGCAGTAACCAGCTCTTCAAAGGGGTGGCCGAAGACGATTCGAGAGGGGCTTTTACGGGTCATATCTACGTCGCGCCGGACGCTCAGCAGACGGTCGCGTTGCAGGAGAACCACAACATCGTGCTGAGCGACCGGGCCCGAATCGACACCCGGCCGCAGTTAGAGATTTACGCCGACGATGTGAAATGCAACCACGGTGCGACGGTCGGCCGGCTGGATCCGGAGGCGGTCTACTACATGCGCCAGCGGGGCATCGCGCTCGAAGCGGCGAAACGGTTGCAGATCGAGGGTTTTATCCGCGAGGTCATCGATCACACGCGTCTCGACGATCTCGAACACCTCCTCCACGACAAAGTGGCCAAACGCCTCTTGCATATTTAACTGTTCGTTTATCTGTACTTTGTGCCGGCTGGAACTGCCGCTTGTTGGCTTCGCCTTCCTCCTCGCCGCTCGGCAATTGGCAAACTATGTTTGCATTGCCCTCGCTGGCAGCGTCGGTTGAAAAAAGCGGCACCAAAACCGACGTAGCAGCCGAGTTGCCATCAAGTTTACTTGAATGGCCGAGGCGCAAGGAGGAAACCTTAAGGTAAACTTTTATGCTAGCTGCGCTACTCCTTAGGCTCCGCAGTCCTCATTTTTCGTGAATCTGTCGGGCTGGGTTTTCTCGGCGGGGCGCTATAATGCGAGTATTACCCTAATGCGCCCGCGCCGGAAAACCACAGCCCAACGAACAAACCAATACTTGGGCCGCCGGCAGCTTTAGGATGCGAAGCATCCTCTAAAGTTTTTCTGGTTCTCTTTGTTCACAAAGAGAACAGTACCCTCCCGATAAGGTGCAAATAAACGAACGTTATAGAGACATTGATGAAAAGTTTGACAGAGATCCGTTCGGAATTTCCCATACTATCGACCACCGTGAACGGTCGTCCCCTGATCTATCTGGACACCGCCGCCACCGCCCAGAAGCCCGAAATCGTGATCCGCACCGTCGATGAGATGCACCGCCGCCTGAACGCCAACATCCATCGCGGCATCCATTATATGGCCGAAGAGACCACGACCCGGTACGAACAAGCCCGCGAACGCGTTCGGCAGCTATTGAACGCCCGTTCGCCCCGCGAAATCGTCTTCACCAGCGGTGCCACCCAGTCCATCAACCTCGTCGCCGCCACATTCGGAGAGAAATACATACACCCCGGCGACAACATCGTCGTCACCGAGATGGAGCACCACTCGAACCTCGTTCCGTGGCAGCTCGCCGCCATGCGGAAAGGCGCCGAAGTGCGCGTCCTGCCTTTCGACGATGCGGGAGCTTTGCGGACAGACCTGCTGCCTGCGCTGCTCAACGAACGGACACGGATCGTTGCCGTAACTCAGGCTTCGAACGTGCTCGGCACCGTGCCCGACCTGCCGCATATCATTGCGACCGCTCATGCCGAGGGAATTCCCGTACTCGTGGACGGCTGTCAGGGCATCGTGCACCAGATGACCGACGTGCAGGCCTTGAACTGCGACTTTTACGCCTTTTCGGGACACAAACTCTACGGGCCGACCGGGATCGGCGTCCTGTACGGCAAAGAGCGGTGGCTCGAAGAGCTCCCGCCGTACATGGGCGGAGGCGACATGGTCGGCACCGTCACCCTGCCCACCGGCACCACCTTCGCCGAGCTCCCGCTGAAATTTGAGGCCGGCACCATGAACTACATCGGCGCCATCGGGCTCGGTACCGCCATCGACTACCTCGCCGACCTCGGTTTCGAACGCATCCATGCCCATGAGAGCGACCTGCTGACCCGAGCGACCGAACGTTTGAACGCTATCGACGGCCTGCGCATCTACGGGACGATTCCGGGCAAGAGTCCTATCGTCTCGTTCACCGTCGAGGGGACACACCCGGCCGATATCGCCATGATTATCGACAAACTCGGCGTCGCCATGCGCTCCGGCACCCACTGCGCGGAACCTGTCATGGCCCACTACGGCATCACTGCGATGTGTCGGCTCTCTGTCGGTCTCTACAACACCGCGGACGAGATCGACTCGGCGGCGGCGGCGGTAGAGCGGGCCGTCGCCATGCTCCGCTAGCTATTTATTAATCGTACGTTTTATTGTATGTTATTCATTGTGGTTGAGGATACTGTTCTTTTTGTGAACAAAAAGAACCAAAAAAACTTCAGAGCGCATCCCTTCTGGATGCTCTGGCCGTGTCTGCCCGATTGGTTGGGCTGGATTTTCCGGTGTGGCGCGCTTGGGTATTAGCCTTATTATTAGCGCGCCCACCGGGAAAATCTCAGCCCAACGAAACAAGGCAGAGAGAACCCGTGGTCGTCCCTGTGGGACGACCTCTGCAAAAGTTCTTTGGGTACCTTTCTTTCAAGAAAGGTACGGTTCCAGCCGGCACAAAGAAATGATCTGCAAATAAACGTACGAATTAACCGACATCCTACCATGTTCATCGTTATCGAAGGCCTCGACGGCGCAGGCAAATCCACCCAGGTGAAACTCATGCGCCGTTTGTTCGAAGAACGCTACCGCCAGCACGTCGAATACCTCCACTTTCCGCGGTTCGACGCCCCCTTGTACGGCGAGCTCATCGCCCGTTTTCTGCGCGGCGAGCTCGGCGCTTTGGATCAGGTCGACCCCTATCTCGTCGCCCTGCTCTACGCCGGCGACCGGCAGGAGGCAGCCTCTATGATCCGCCGCTGGCTCGACAGCGGCAAAGTGGTGATCGTCGACCGCTACGTCTACTCCAACATCGCCTACCAATGCGCCAAGCTACCTAAAGATTCAGACGCCCGCAGCGCATTGAAGCAATGGATTTTAGACCTCGAATACCGCCACAACGGTATCCCGAAGCCCGACCTTTCGCTCTTCCTCGACGTCCCCTTCGCCTTCACCGCCCGGAAACTCGCCGAACAGCGCCAAGGCGACGACCGCAACTACCTCAACGGCAAGCAGGACATCCACGAATCCTCGCTCGACCTGCAACAGCGCGTGCGGGAGGTCTACCTCGACTGCGCCGCAGACGACCCCGCCTTTCGCGTCATCGACTGCGCCGACCCCACGACCGGCGGCATGCTGAACCCCGACCTCATCTTCCAAAAAATCGACCATGAGATTGCCCGACACCGTTAAACGCCTCCTGAGCCGTCCGATTCCCGCCTGGCTGACCGCCACCGCCCGGTATTCGCTGGCCGCACTGTTTATCTTTTCCGGCGCCTCGAAAGCCATCGACACCTTCGGACTCTCCGTCAAACTCGGCGAATACCTCTCCGCCTTCGGACTCGGCGGATGGCAGCCACTCGCACCCGTCGGAGCGATTTTGCTCCCCTCCGTCGAGCTGCTGATCGGCCTGTTGCTGCTGACCCGCACCACCCCTCGGATCGCCGCATGGGGCGTCTTTCTCGCCATGAGCTTCTTCACCCCGCTCACCCTGTGGATCGCCCTGACCGACCCCGTGAGCGACTGCGGCTGCTTCGGCGACCTGCTGCGGCTCTCCAACTGGGCCACCTTCTGGAAAAACCTCCTCTTCTGGCCCTTATCTTTCGTGCTCTTCCTGAACCGGAACGCGGTACAATTGCCTAAGCTGTCTATCGTGCGCACCGTGGTGAGTTATCTGATTCTCATCCCGTTGAGTCTCACGCTCAGCCTCTGGTCGTACAGTAGTTTACCCCTGATCGACCCCACCCCGTTCCGCATCGGCGTCCATATCCCCAGCGCCATGAGCGTACAGGAGAACGACGCCCGCACCCTCCTCGTCTACCGCGACAAGACGAACGGCGAGCTGCGCGAATTCGAAATCGCCGACACCACCTGGTACGACTCCTCGCGGTGGGAATACGTCGACACCCGGACCATCGGACAGAGCCGCGCACCGGAGATCCAGAGCCTGCCCATGTTCGACGACCGCCTCGACCGCTCCGACGAGATCCTCGGCCGGCGCGGCTACACCCTGCTCTTCGCCGTCAACGCCTACGACCCCGCCTGCGACTCCGCCATGATCGCCCTCGCCGACTACATCGGACAGTACAACGGCCGGAGCGTGGCGCTCAGCGCCTTTCCGCTTCCGGAAACACTGAGCCGCAGCGGCATCGAATGCTTCGGCAGCGACCACACCCTCCTGCGCACCCTGATCCAGCACCGCACCGGCGGCGCCCTGCTCCTGCACGACGGCACCATCATCGGCAAATGGGCCATGAACCGCCTCCCGCAGTGGAAGACGAACGGCTCCGACCCCCTGTCCGAAGTGCTCACCGCCGACCGAACGAGCGACGAACGACTCTCCATCGCCCTATTCATCGCCGCCGTGCTCCTCATCGGCTTCGGCTTCCGCCTCAGTGAAAAAAACAGGGCCTAATCCGGTCGATTTTTCGTAACTTAGCCTCATTACTCGATTCCGCCCATGAACATCACCATCGGAAACAGCATCCTTATCGGCTCCATCCTCCTGTTCGTCAGCATCCTCGCCGGCCAGCGCGCCTATCGGTTCGGTATTCCCGCCTTGGTGCTCTTTCTGGCCGTCGGCATGCTCGCCGGAACAGACGGCATCGGCGGCATCAACTTCGACAGCCCGCCGATCGCCCAATTCATCGGCGTCATCGCCCTCAACTTCATCCTCTTCTCCGGCGGGCTCGACACCGAGTGGCGCAGCGTCCGGCCCGTCATGTGGCAGGGCGTGACCCTCTCCACCGCAGGCGTGCTGCTCACCGCCATCTCGACCGGCCTCTTCGTCCATTGGGTCGTGCCCGGCTTCACCCTCTTCGAAGGGCTGCTCCTCGGCTCCATCGTCTCCTCGACCGACGCCGCCGCCGTCTTCTCCATCCTGCGCTCCAAGAGCCTGAAACTCAAAGATAACCTGCGCCCTATTCTGGAGTTCGAGAGCGGTAGTAACGACCCCATGGCCTACCTGCTCACGATCGCTTGCCTCGGCCTCGTGATCGACCCCGCCGCATCGGTCGGCGGAGCCATCCTGCGTTTCGTCATCCAGATCGCCGTCGGCGGCGGAGCAGGCATTCTCTTCGGGATAGCCATGGTCTGGGTCGTGCGCCGCGTGAAACTCGGCTACATGGGACTCTATCCCGTGATGGTCATCGCCCTGATGTACTTCACCTACGCCGCCACCGACCTGATCGGCGGCAACGGCTTCCTGGCCGTCTACCTCTCGGCCCTGTGGCTCGGCAACCACCGGATTCCTCATCGGGGCACCATGCTCAACTTCTTCGACGGCTTCGCCTGGCTCATGCAGATCATCCTCTTCCTGACCCTCGGGCTGCTCGTCTACCCCAGCCAGATCGTCCCCGTGATCGGCATCGGCGTCCTCGTCTCCCTCTTCATGATCCTCGTCGCCCGCCCCGTGAGCGTCTTTCTCTCGCTGCTCTTCTTCCGGATGCCCTTGCGGAGCAAGACCTTCATCTCGTGGGTCGGACTGCGCGGCGCCGTGCCCATCGTATTCGCCACCTACCCCCTGATCGCCGGCATCGACAAAGCCGGCATGATCTTCAACATCGTCTTCTTCATCTCCCTGATCTCCATTCTGGTACAAGGCACCACCCTGCCCCTGTTCGCCAAGTGGATGAAAGTCTCCGAACCCGAAGAACAGATGATCGGCACCCGTCCCGAGTGGGAAGCCGCCGACGTCTCCAACATGATCGAAATCCCGGTCGTACCGGGGAACGCTTACGTCGGCCACCTCGTTTCGGAAGCCCCCTTCCCGGACGGATCGCGCATCACCCAGCTGCGGCGGGGCGACGCCCGTATCATCGTGACCGGCTCCACCCGGCTCGAAGCCGGCGACCGCCTGATCGTCGCCAGCCAGAACCGCTCCGAAGCCGAAATCGTCTACCGCCTCTTCACCGAGAGCGCCCCGACCGGGAATACCGCCCCGGAATCGTGATTCCTGACCCGCAACGATTGGCACATTCGAAAAATTGTTTACATTTGCAGTTGTTTTTCGAAACACAGACAGAAACACTCGAATAAAACATGAAAAGAGTCTTAGTTGCAACGAGCGGCGGCGACTGCCCCGGCTTGAATGCAGTGATCCGCGGCGTGGTCAAACGCGCAGCGCAGGAGGGGGACTGGGAAGTACTGGGAAGTATCCAGGCCTACAACGGTATCCTGTGGGAACCCACCGAAGTCAAAATTCTCGACGAAGCGGCTGTGGCCGGGATCCACTACCGCGGCGGTACCATCATAGAAACCACCAACAAAGGGGGCCCTTTCGCCTGGCCGGTGTATAACAAACACCTCGGCCAGTGGGAATACGTCGACCGCTCGGACGAGATGATCCGCAAGTTGCAATATATGGGCGTCGACGCTGTGATCTCGATCGGCGGGGACGGCTCGCAGCGGATTTCGCAACAGCTTCAGAACCAGGGACTCGATATCGTCGGGGTGCCGAAGACTATCGACAACGACCTCTCGGCTACCGACTTCACCTTCGGTTTCCAGACCGCAGTTCAGATTGCCACTGATGCGGTGGACAAACTGGTGACCACCGCGGCATCGCACAACCGGACATTCATTCTGGAAGTGATGGGGCGGAATACCGGGTGGATCGCCTTGCATGCGGCGATTGCAGGGGGCGCGGACGTCTGCCTGATTCCCGAAATCCCGTACGACATCAACATCGTTCTCGAAAAGCTCAACAAACGGTACAACTCCAAGAACCGCGGTTCCGCGATCATCGTTGTGGCCGAAGGGGCGGTGCCGAAGGATGGGACGGTGCACGCTGCGCAGGCGACTGAAGTCGGGTATGAAAACGTCAGACTGGGCGGGATCGCTTACGAACTCAGCCGTCAGCTGAAAGCCGCAGGGTTCGAACCGGATATCCGGGAGACCGTGCTGGGACACATCCAACGCGGTGGGGTGCCGATCGCTTACGACCGTGTGCTCGCTACCCAGTTCGGGGTCAAAGCCTTCGAATACGTCTTGGAAGGGAAATTCGGACACATGGTATCGTACCGCCATCCGGACATCATCGCCGTGCCGTTCGAAGAAGCTGTGGGACAGTGCAAATACGTGCGGCCGGACAGCGACATCGTCGAAACCGCCCGCGGTTGCGGGATCAGCTTCGGGGACTAAGCTCTCCTCGACTGAACCTCAGTATACTCTGCAAAAAAGGTGTCGTTTTCATCCGACGGATGAAAACGACACCTTTTTTCTTTGGGCCGGAACCGAAAAAAGAGCTACATTTGAAGTTATGAAGATGCACCGCAATCTTTTACTCAGGCTCCTTCCCGGCCTGCTGCTCCTCTTCGGAGGAGGCGCCGTCCGCGCCCAGCAGCAGCTCGTCGAGACCGAACCCATCGAGCCCTTCAACGCCCTGCGCATCGAAGGCCCCGTGCGCGTCGAGCTCATCCCCGCCGACGAGAACCAGATGCAGATGATGACCTGGTCCCTCGAAGCACGCGCCCTCACGTGGCGCGTCAAGGAAAACACCCTCCACATCGCAGCCCGGAAAGGCCTCCTCAACAAACGCGCCTACGCCGACATCAAACTCTACTACAAAGAGCTGAACCGCATCCAGATGAGCGGCGGCGAAGTCTATACCCAAGAACCCATTCGGTGCGGCAGCCTCTACCTCGAAGCCGAGAGCTCCGTCGGGCGGATGACCCTCCAGACCGAATGCAACGACGTCACCATCCACGTGAGCGGCGATAACACCGTCCGGATCGGCGGCATCGCCGAATACGCCACCTACCGCGCCCGGCTCGGCAGCCGGATCGAAGCCCTCGACCTGTCCGCCATGGAAGCCGCCGCCGACGCATCGGGCAAAGGCGAAATCCAGCTCCGCGTCAACGAGACCTTAGATGCAAGAGCCGTGAGCGGCGGCAATATCTTCTTCCTCGGCGAGCCCATGACCCTCAACATCCGGAAGGCGACCTTAGGCAACGTCACCTCCATCAACGAACCGTAACCCGGTCCTCCTCCTCGCTCCCCTATGCTCGTCAAAACCTACAGCAGCACCGTCGAAGGCATCGACGCCCGTACCATCACCGTCGAAGTGAACCTCTCGCCCGGCATCCGGTTTCTGGTCGTCGGCCTGCCCGACAACGCCGTGAAAGAGAGCCAGCAACGCATCACCGCCGCCTTCGCCAACACCGGTTTCCGGATGCCCGGCTTCAACATTCTGGTCAACATGGCCCCCGCCGACCTGCGGAAAGCCGGCTCGCACTACGACCTCCCGATCGCCATCGGAATACTCGCCGCCTCGCAACAGATCGGCCGCATCGACCGGCTCGAAAAATACATCCTGATCGGCGAACTCTCGCTGGACGGCACCCTGCTGCCGGTGAAAGGCGCCCTCCCCATCGCCGTTCAGGCCCGGAAAGAGGGCTACGAAGGGATCATCCTGCCCGCCGCGAACGCTCCCGAAGCGGCTGTGGTGGACGGCCTGCGCGTCTACGGCGCCACCGACCTCACCTCCGTCGCCACACTGCTCGACAGCGGCTCCGGCATCGAACCCACCGAGATCGACACCCGTCGCGAATACTTCGACCGTCTCGCCGACTTCGACCTCGACTTCCGCGACGTCAAAGGCCAGAACGACGTCAAACGCGCTTTGGAAATCGCCGCCGCCGGGGGACACAACGTCCTGATGATCGGCCCGCCCGGCTCCGGGAAGAGCATGCTCGCCAAACGCATGCCCACCATCACCCCGCCCATGACCTTGGCCGAAGCTCTGGAAACCACCAAGATACACTCCGTCGCCGGCAAACTCGGCACCAGCGAAGAGGGCGGTTATCGGGGCGGGCTGCTCACCGCCCGGCCTTTTCGTGCCCCGCACCACATCGCCTCGGAAGTCGCCCTGGTCGGCGGCAGCGTACCGCCGCAGCCCGGCGAGATTTCGCTGGCCCACAACGGCATCCTCTTTCTCGACGAACTCCCAGAATTTCACCGCCGGACGCTGGAAGTGCTGCGCCAACCGTTGGACGAGAAACGCATCTCGATTTCGCGAGCCAGATATACGGTGGACTACCCCGCCAACTTCATGCTGATCGCCGCGATGAACCCCTGCCCGTGCGGCTACCGGACCCATCCGGACAAGGAGTGCACCTGCACGCCGAGCGCACAGGCGCGTTATATGGATCGCATCTCCGGCCCGCTGCTCGACCGGATCGACATCCAGATCGAGGTCGTCCCCGTGGCGATCGAGAGCATGACCCAGCGCCGCCGCGAAGGCGAGACCAGCGCTGCGATCCGGGAACGCGTCATCGCCGCTCGAGAGCGACAGATCGCCCGACTGCAACGCGACGGATACCGACACACCTACTGCAACGCTATGCTCACCCCGGAACAGCTCGACCGATACTGCCAGCTGGACGACGAGAGCATCGACCTGCTGCGCGAAGCGATGTCGACCATGGGGCTCTCGGGCCGCGCCTACGACCGGATCCTGAAAGTCTCGCGCACCATCGCCGACCTGGCCGGCAGCGAAGAGATCCGGCTCGACCACGTCGCCGAAGCGATCCAGTACCGGAGTCTCGACTGCATGCGGTAGCCGCTCTCTGTTCCGCCCCCACGCTATTTCCCGTTTTCGCCACCCTCCATGGCCCGTTTTACCCGCACCGACACCCCGCTGCTCGAACCCGTTCTGGTTCTGCTCCTCGGCATCCTCGTCGGCAGCCTGCCCGAACGCCCCGATGATTTTCGGCTCGCCGCAGGACTCTTCGGCCTCCTGTTAGCAATCGTTATCGGTCTGAAATACATCCTCTTTCCCCGGATAGGCAGCTGGCGCAGGATCGGAATGTGGATCGGATTTTACGCCCTCGGAATCGTGCTCGTTCTGCTGCACCGGCCCGATCCCACTCCGGTTCAGGCCCTGCACGGCAGCCGAGGCGAATGGATGGCCCGCATCGAGAGCTCGCCGGAACACCGCGGACGGTGGTACCGCTCCGAAGCCACCCTGTTTTGCTATGCCGACCGCCTCTCCGGCGACTGGATACCGCTCGGCGATCCCCGAATCCGGCTCTATATCTCCGCCTCAGACCCCACCGGCGAACCGCCTCGGATCGGCGACCTGCTCCGTTTTCGCGGCCGCCTGTACGCCTCCTCCGACACCGTCGCTTACGACCGGTACATGCTCCGCACCCGGAACCTCGTCGGCCGCTGTTTCGCCTACCGCACCACCCTGCTCGACCATGCCCCCACGTGGCGCGGTCGCATCGAATCGTTCCGACAACGCCTGGGAGAGCGGCTGAACACTGGTTCGACCGATTCGACCGGCGGTACCACCGCCCTGCTTCAGGCCCTGACCCTCGGCCAGACCTCCGGTCTCGACCCGGAACTCCGGGCCCGCTACGCCCGTACCGGCCTTGCTCACCTCCTCTCCGTCTCCGGCCTTCACGTCGGGATTATTTTCCTGATTCTTAATCTATTATTCGGCTGGATACGCCTTTTTCGAAACGGCTGCGTCGCCTCCGGACTCCTCGTGATCGCCGCCCTGTGCGGCTATGCCCTGCTGACCGGCCTGTCGCCCTCCGTCGTGCGCGCCGTCGTGATGTTCTCGCTGCTCCAGATCGGCCTGATGCTCTCGCGATCGACCAACAGCCTCAACACCCTGTGCGCCGCTGCGCTCGTGCTCCTGTTGTGGAACCCTTACCTCCTCTACCACATCGGTTTCCAGCTCTCGTTCGCCGCCACCGCCGCCATCGTCACCCTCTACCCGCCCCTCGCTCGGAGATGGATGCCCCGTTGGCCGGCGCTCCGCTGGCTCTGGTCGCTGACCCTCGTCGGCCTCACCGCCCAGTTGGGCGTTTTCCCCCTGATCCTCTACCACTTCGGCCAGATTCAGCCCGGCGGCCTGCTGTTGAACCCCATCGTCTGGTTCACCGTGCCGACCCTCATCGTCGGCTCCGTAGTCTACCTCGCCAGCGGGTGGAGCTGGCTCGCCGTCGCCCTCCACACCGTGGCCGGGTGGCAGAACCGCTTCGTCGAGCGATGGGCCGCCGCCCCGTGGATCGCTTGGGAAGAGCTCGAAATCTCCGTCTGGAGCTGCATTGCCCTCTACCTGCCCGTGATCGTGCTCATCCGGTGGCTAAACCGCTCCGACAGACAGCGGCTCCCCTACTCCTCCGACTTCGAAGCCGCGCGCCGCGACGCATAATGCGGCGCGTCGCCCCACGCCCGATCCCGCACCACCCGAAAGCCGCTCAAATCCGTATCCTCCGCCGGCTTCCCCTCGTACAACCGATAACTTCCCCGCACCACCTCCGGCGTCACGTTCGGCATCAGGACATTCGCCCCGGCCGCCACCCCCAGCTCTCTTCCCCGCGGATGCAGCGCATGGAGAGCCGTCGTCGCCGCGATGTTAATATCCGGCATCTCCAGCCTCAGAAGCGCAATCATCCGCAACGCCAGCTGCAACCGCTCCTCGCGCGTAAAATCCGACCGCACGGCAGCCAGCGGCGCCTGCGGATGCTCGATATAAGGCCCCATGCCGCACATATCGATATCCATCCGCCGGAAAAACAGCAGATCGTCCGCCAAATCCTCCACCCGTTGGAACGGCAACCCGATCATGACCCCCGTTCCCACCTGATAGCCCGCCTCGCGCAGCGCCTCCAGCGCCTCCAGCCGTTGTTCGTAGCGATGGTCCGCCGGATGGAGCCGTCCGTACAGCGTCGGCGACGACGCCTCGATCCGCAGCAGATAACGGTGCGCCCCCGCCCTGTACCACCGCCGATAGACCTCCTCCGTCTGCTCTCCAAGCGAGAGCGTGATGCCTAACTTTCCCTCCGACATCCGCCCGATCTCCTCCACCAGCCGTTCCACCCGTTCCACGAACGCCCCGTCCGTCCGCTCCCCCGCCTGAATCACCACCGAGCCATACCCCGCCCGCCACGCCCCGCGCGCCGCCTCCAGCACCTCCCCGTCCGTCAGTTCATACCGTTCGACCTCCCCATTCCCGCTGCGGATACCGCAATAGAGGCAATTTTTGCGACACCGGTTCGACAACTCGATCAACCCCCGCACATAGACCCGGTCGCCCACCGTCCGGTCGCGCACCTCCGCCGCCTCGGCGAACAACGCCCCGTCCGTCGCGAGGTCGCCCAACGGCGCCCCCAACACCTCGATCAACTCCTCCCGCGACCTCAAAGCACCGCCTCCTCCACCGCTCCGGCCACCAGCCGATTATCCTCCAACGCCCCCACGAACCGCAGATTCGTCAGGCTGTCCATCCCGATCTCCCGCCCCGAGACATAGGCCGGCACCACCACATACTCCGCCTTTCCCCCCTCCGTGCTGCGGAGCCAGACCCAGTGCGGCAGGCTCTCGATCCTCGGCCTCCGCCCCCGCGACGACAGCGTCACCCGCACACTCAGCCCCCCGTCCTGATACCGTCCCCGCTGGTTCGAGACGAAGTTACCCAGCGACCACACCACCCGCTCCGCCGTGTCCACCGGCTGCGCTACGTGCGGATGCGACCCGATCACCGCGTCCACCCCCTGCCTCCGACACCACGCCGCCAGCCGCCGCTGATCGTCGTTGGGCCGTCGCTGATACTCCTCGCCCCAGTGGACGAACAGCACGATATGCGTCGCCGAATCGCGCCGCGCCGCCTCCACCTCTCGCCCCATCCGCACCGTATCGATCCCGTGCACCACCGTCCCCTCCGGCACCGGCAGCCCGTTCGTTCCGTAGGTACAATTCAGCAAAGCCACCCGGAATCCCCTCTTTTTCAGCATTAACGGCCTCTCGGCCGCCGCCGAATCGATATAGACCCCCGCATACCGCAGCCCCACCGAATCGACCGTCCGCACCGTCGTCCTCACCCCTCGCGCCCCGCGGTCGCAGCAATGGTTGTTGGCCAGCACCGCCACATCGACCCCCGCCTCGCGCAACGCCGCCGCCAGCTCCGCGGGCGAAGCGAAACGCGGATAGCCGCTGTAAGGCCCCCGTTCCGAAAGCGTCGTTTCGAGGTTGACCACCGCAAAATCCGCCCCTTCCCAAAACGGTCGAATATACCGGAAACAAGCCGAATAATCATACGATCCGTCTTCCCGCAAAGCCGCCCGCACCTGCGGCATATGCTGCATCACATCACCCGAGAAGACCAGCGTCAGCTCGTTCCGCTCGACCAGCGAATCGAACACCGCACTGTGCCTGCCCGCGGTCTCCGTCGGCTGCGGCGCGCGACAGGCCGCGCAAACGACCATCACCCAACCGAGTATCGTCTTTTTCGAAACCATTTCACTATTTTTGTAACAGCATAAAGATAACGAATTTCCCGCCCCGACGCACCCCCGCATGGCGCCCTATATCGACATCCACACCCACCGGGCCGAACCCGACGGCATCGCGATCCGAAACGTGCGGATCGAGTCGTCCGTGCCGCAGCTTCCGGCGACCGGCTATTTTTCGGCGGGCATCCATCCGTGGGACGCCTCGCGCGCGGAACCGGAGTGGGAACGGTGTTTCGAAACCCCGTCGCCGCGGCTACTCGCCATCGGCGAGACCGGCCTCGATTTCCGTCCCGAATACCAGCCTTACGACTTGCAGGAGAGGTGGTTCGAACGCCAGATCGAACTTTCGAACCGGCTGCATAAACCCTTGATTATCCACAATGTACACGCCACCGACGCCCTTCTGGAACGGTTGCGGACGCGAGCGACGGAAGCGGCCTTACTGCACGGTTTCATCGGCTCGCCGGAGCTCGTCGCCCAGAGCCTCGGTCGGGTGCCGCACCTTCGATTTTCGTTCGGCCCCGGCACCTTTCGGTCGCCCAGAACGCAACAGGCACTGCGGTATATCGCAGAACAGTGTCCCGACCGACTCTTTTTAGAGACCGACGACGACCCGACGACCACTATCGGCGAGATGTACGCCCGAACGAGCCAGCTGCTCGGATGGGAGCTCTCCGCGTTACAGGAGTCGCTCGTTCGCAATTTTCACCTCCTTTTCCCCAAAATTTCCCTCGGATGACCTCGCAAAACGACTGGCAGGAGCGCACGGAGTTGCTGCTCGGCCCTGAGAAAACCGTCCGGCTGCGCCAAGCCCATGTATTGGTGGTAGGTTTAGGCGGCGTGGGAGCCTACGCCGCCGAGATGATCGCCCGCAGCGGCGTAGGCCGTATGACCGTCGTCGATGCCGATACGGTGAGTATCAGCAACATCAACCGCCAGTTGGTGGCCCTCTACTCGACCGTCGGACGTCCGAAAGCCGACGTACTGGCCGCCCGCCTCCGGGACATCCATCCGGATTTAGAATTGACTGTCATTCAGGAATATATAAAAGACGAAGCGACCGACGCGCTATTGGATCGGGAACCGCGCTACGATTTCGTCGTAGACGCCATCGACACCCTCGCGCCGAAAGTGAATCTCATCAAAGGATGTCTGGATCGCGGCCTGCCGCTCGTGAGCTCGATGGGAGCCGGCGCCAAAACCGACCCGACCCTGCTGGAAATCAAAGATATCGGAAAGTCGCACCACTGTCCGCTGGCCCATATGCTGCGCAAACGGCTGCACAAAATGGGCATCCGCTCCGGTTTTCCGGTAGTTTTCTCGCCGGAAGCGGTGCGCGAAGGATCGCTCGTTCTGTGCGAGGAGGCGAACAAAAAGTCGAACGTCGGCACCATCTCTTACATGCCGGCGGTTTTCGGCTGCGCCTGCGCTTCGGTAGCTATCCGGACACTGCTCGGCGAGATGTAGCGCCCCAACGCCCCTCGGCATAGCGCGTCTGTTATTGCTGCGACAGGTAGGCCTCGATCTGGCCGACCGCCGTGCAATCTTTCAGCAAGACCCGCTTCTGGTCGTCCAGCAAATAAAGCGACGGAATCGCCCGCAAATCGTACAGCTCCTCCCGCCGCATCGCCAGCCCCGCGTCATAGCCGTTGATCCACTCCGCCGGCACCTCTTTCCGGTGTTTTCGCCACGCCGCGAGGTCTTCGTCCGGATAGATCGCCACGATCTTCAGCCTCCCCTCGCGCTGCGCCTCCGAAATAACTTTCGAACCGACCAGTTGCGCCAACATCTCCTCACAGGCATGGCAATCCGGATTGTTGATATAGAGCAGCGTGTACGGCGCCTCGACCCCATAAAGCCTCCCCCGCGAGCCATCGCCGAGCGTGTATTCGAAGTCATTCGCCTGCCTCCCCTGCCGGTTTTTCAGAGCCATCTCCAGCCGAAATCGGGGCTGGATTTTCTCGGTCGAGTCGTAAAACGGCGAAGCAACAACCGCTTCCAAGATCGGAATATAGAGTTCTTCGTTCCGAATGGGCGAATTGGGGTCGGCCAACGGTCGTCCCAACATGCCCACCAATTGTTTCATCGCAGCACTGTCGGGTGCATAATGCGCCAACAGGGTATCCAGCACCTTTCGGGAGGAATCCAACGGCACGGCGGTCGAGAGTTGCAGAAAAGCGGTGAATTTCGCTTCCCGTTGCCAAGCTGCTTCCGGTTTCGGCTTCGGGTTCCGGTCTCCGCAAGCCGCCAGAAATAAGGCCGTCAAAACCCAAACTATCTTTCTCATTTCCTAAGGATGTATTTCCATTTTACCGACCAAATATAATCTATTTCAGCGAATAATCCATCTCTCGACAGGGGGTATTACGCTGTCTGTCTCTTTCTCGAATTTGCGAATCTTCGCCCCGCCCCGGGCTTCCGCGGCGCAGGGTCGGGCATAGCGAGTTACCTCGGCAGTGACGGTTACTGCGTAGCTTCTGCAATCAGCGAATCCAACTGCACTTATCTGCGATTCACGACTACAACGATTCATCCCAGCCGTTCTGGTAACCGTGGCTCCGGTCTTCAGTTGCGTTGCCTCTCGGAATAAACGGGAGAGGTGTGCCTACGAGGACAATTTAGGGTAAAGGCTGCCAGTAAAACGCCCTGTAGGCGCACCCCGGGCTACCGCCGCAATGATACAGGCGACATGCTCGGTGTTGCCAACGGTGGTTACAATTGGTCATCCACAACCATCGGAACAGACTCATTTCACCTGAATTTCCGTATAAATTGGCTCTACGACCAACGCATCGATCATCGCGCCTTCGGTTTTCAGTTGCGTTGCCTCTCGGAATAAATACCGCGGGCCCGCGGTGGGCAAAATGGGCTGGAACTACCCCAATATTAGGAAGCCTCTACCTTATTTTGAGTTAAATCCTGCGGTTCGAAGAACCGCGCGGGCC
>NZ_JBQIQO010000039.1:0-21987 GCF_056799795.1 Rikenella sp. | reverse complement strand
CACCGTGCATCCCGTTCGTTTCGGAAGACCAACTGAACCCATGCTTGCCGAGACTCATTAGCTCGCCCGTAGTTCTTTCGCGGTAGCCCGGGGCGGTGCCGATCGGCATTCGAACCGGCTTTTCTCTGCCCCAATGGTCCCTCTACCCCCAGGCAATCGACCTGCCTCGGTCTCCATTTGGTGTAGACACGGCCAGTAAAAGACGCTTCCGCCCCGTTTATTCCGAGAGGCAACGCAACTGAAGACCGTGAGCCCGGTCGTACCCGCCGCTGGAGTTGAGCTCCTGCGTGTTGAAGTCCAAGAACATGCCGTTAGTTTCGTTGGTTGAGCACGAATAACTATAACCGTAATTTCCGTTGTAGTACAAAGTTCCCATATGGCTATAGCGGTTGCCCGGGGCGGGCCGCCGACAGGGCGTTTTGCTGGCCGCCTTTACGCTAACTTACTCCCCGTAAACACACGACCCGTTTATTCCGAGAGGCAACGCAACTGAAAACCGTAGGCACGATAGAGAGCACGGCCCGAATAGAAGTACCTCATGTGGAAATCCATGTAAAAACCACAACCCTCCTCCGTTGAAGCAGACCACACCGATCCGACCGTACCCGTAGTGACGAGTGCTCCAAAACAGCCCTCATTACCCGCATCGCGGTAGCCCGGGGCGCGCCGCCGACACGCGAAAACAGACCGACCCCTCAGAGCGCCGGAATGTCGATCAGCTGCGCCGCAGGCCAGTAAACCCGCAAGTAATCAGCGATGTACGCCCGCGTATCCGCCGCGATGACCGGGTCGCCCGCCGGACAGAGATTCCAGAGCACCCCCGCCACCTCGATCCCCCGCGCCCGGCAAGCCTCGAAACTCAACAGCGTGTGATTCAGGCTCCCCAGCTTCGCCGACGTCACGAAAAGCAACGGCAGCCGCCGTTCCGCCACATAGTCCATCGTGAGATACTCCCCCTCCGCCGCCGAGAACGGAGCCAGCGGCACCGCCAGCCCTCCCGCCCCCTCGACCAGCACGATGTCGTAGAGCCCCCGCAGCCGCTCTGTCGAAGCGTCGATCCGCGCCGTCTCCACCGCGCGCCCCTCCAGCGCCGCCGCTAAGTGCGGCGAGGCCGGAAAACGGTAGATCAGCGGAGCCGTCGTCCCGTCGAGATCCACCTCCTGCAACGGAATCCCCATCAGCCGCCGGTGCAGTTCGATGTCCTCCGAGAGGCCCGTGTTGCCCGTCTGGACGAATTTCTGGGTGATGACCCGCGCCCCCTGCTCCTCGGCCAGGCGACGCGCCAACAGCCCCGTGGCGTAGCTTTTCCCCGCATCGGTGTCGATGCCGCTCACGAAGTAGACGCCGGATGAAAATGGTCTCATGGTTTTTGTGCGATGATGATCGTCGGATGAAAAGTCAAAGTCACCCCCTCCGCCGCGCTTTCGGCAGCCCCGGCACACACCGCGCGGTAATCCGCGTCGAACCGCCGCAGCCGCCCCCGCGTCCACCGCTCCGCCGCCACCGCGTTGACCCCCGTCCGCCGCAGGTGGCGCAGCACGTCGAGCGGAGTCGGGTAGGGCACCGGCTCGATCCGCTCCTCCCGGTCGGTGATTTGTAAGTGATTGGAGATGAAGATTTCGGAGAGCTCCGACAGCGAATAATATTCGAGCCCCAGCCCCGTTGTCGCCGTGATTTCGCGGAAGTTTTCCGGGCCGAACGTCCCCACCGCCAGGAGTCCGCCCCGCCGCAGTCCTCGTGCCGCGCGAGCCGCGAAAGTCGGCAGGTCGTCGAACCACTGCACCGTCGACGCCGTCGCGATCAGGTCGTAGCGCGCCTCGCCGAACGGGAAATGTTCGCCGTCGCCCGCTTCGAAAGCGACCTCCGGCGGCAGAAAACGCCCGCTCTCCGGCACCAGATCGTTCGCCGTCCACGCCGCCCCCGGGAAAAGCGCGACCAGCCGCCGCGTCAGAAATCCCGTCCCCGCGCCGATCTCGACCCCCCGCCGCACCGCCTCGGCCGGTATCCGTTCCGCCAGCCGGCCGGCCAGCCGCTCCGCGATCGTCCGCTGCACGACCGCCCCCGTCTCGTAGGTCGCCAGATTTCGTGCGAACCGCCTCTGTAATAACTCTTTATCGTGCTTCATGAATCGAATGCTTCAGGAACTCCCCGTCGGCCAGCGGATAGTGCGGCATCCCCTCCCCGACCGTCACCCGCACCCCCGCCTCCGTCCAGTAGCGCATCATGTTTTCCGGCGGGAAAATTGCATCTTCCGTCCCCGCCACCGCCTCCGTCCAGAAGCCCGCATGCGGCACCGCCGCACCCGCCGCCGCACCCGCCGTCCCGTCCCGCAGCCGCCGCAGCTCCTCGCCGATCTCCTCCAATCCTCTGGTCGAGCGGTGTTTATAGTACTCCCGCAGCGTCTCCGGCGTGCCGCACATCCGCTCCAGAAAGCGCCCCGTCCCCGCCCCCTCGATGCTCCGGACGGTCACCGCGAAGGCCCGCACCGGAATCCCGTAGGTGTCGTGCACCGGCAGCGGCGTCCCGTTGACCGCCACCGCCCCGTCCCAAGTCCAATCCGCCCCGCCGAAAATCCGCTCCGCCGCCCACACGCCGAACGACCAGGCGATCAGGTGTTTGTGCCGGTAAGGCGCTATTTGTGCATAGAGTTCGCGGGCCTCTGCCGCAGCAGGGAGGCTGCGGTAGTCGAAGAGACACAGCAAGTCGTATCCTTGCGGCAACGCGAGGTGCCTCACCAGTTCGTCCGACCCCGCCCATCCCGCCGCGAAGACGATCACCCCCCGCTCGCTCCGCATCTCCGGCCGCGAATTTATCCAAACTGCCTGCATAATGTGGCGAATTGTTCGATTTTATACGGCGTGTGGCCCGCGCAGAGCGACACCCGCAGCCGCGCCTCTCCCTCCGGCACCGTCGGATGGCGGATCGCCGTCGCCCAAAACCCCTCTGCCTTCAACGCCTCGGCCATGGCCAGCGCCCGTTCGTTGCTCCCCGCCGGAATGGGAACGATTTGCGACTCGTACGGAGTCTCCGGCTCTAAAATCGTGTTGACCAGTGCGATAAGCTCCCGAATTCGCTTCCTCCGCGGCGCGAGCTCCGGCATCAGCCCCAGCAGAAACCGCGTCCACTCCAGCGAGATGTCCGGCAGCGCCGTCGAGAAGATCAGCGGCCGCATACGGTTGACCAGCAGCCGTTTGGTCTCATCCGAGCACCCCACCGCCGCCCCCTGCGACGCCAGCGCCTTGCCAAACGTCACCACGTGGTAGTCCGCCCGCAAAAGGTGTTCCGGCCGTCCCGCGTTGTAGGCCGCCAGCAAGCCCGCCCCACACCTTTCGTCCTCAGGCCCGTAGACCCCGAACGCGTGCGCCTCGTCCAAGTAGAGCCGGAACCCGTACCGGTGTTGCAGCTCCGCCAGCTCCGCCAGCGGCGCGAAGTCGCCGTCCATGCTGAACAGGCTCTCCGTGACGACGATAATCCGCCCCCCGTGGCCGCGCTGCGCCTCGGCTGCCGTCGCCGCCGCGAGCATCGCTTCGAGGTGCTCCATGTCGTTGTGCCGAAACCTGCGCCACTCGACCCCCGCTCCGCAGAGCCTCAGCCCGTCGATCAGGCTGGCATGCACCAGCTTGTCCGCCAGCACGAGGTCTCCGCGCTCCGTCACCGCCGGCAGCACCCCCGTATTGACGGCGAATCCCGACCCCAAGACCAGTGCCCGCTCCGTCCCCAACCGATCGGCCACCGCCGTTTCGAGCGCCTCGTAAGCCGGGCTGTTCCCCGTCATCAAGCGCGACGCCGGATTCCCGAGTAGAAACCGCTCGACATCCGTCTCCAGCAGAAACCGGTTCTGCAACGCCGGCTCGGCCAGCCCCAGGTAGTCGTTCGACGAGAGGTTGTAGTACTCCCGCCCCCCTTCGTAAATATAGGTTCCGACGCTCCGTAACGTACAGAGGCTGCGCAGGTTGCCCTGCGCAGCCAGCGCGTCGAGTATCTGTTGTTCGCGACTCTCTGCCATCCGCTAATCCTCCTCCTGCCATGCCGCCCCGGGCACGATCCGCACCGCTTCGGATGCCACGGCGCGCGGCACGATCAGGCTGACTTGTCCCTGAATGAACGGCAGCACGCCTCCGCCCGTGGCCCCGTCCACTTCGCATTCGATTCCCCGGCTGCGGAGCAGGTCGGCGTCGAGCCAGGCCTCCTGCGGCGTGGTGTAGCGTTTGATGACGACCAGCCGGCTGCGGTCGTCCTGATTGGGTTGGTGTGTCATAGTCGTATACCTCCTTCCGGTTCGTAAAGTTTGGGTACGATCTCCAGTTCGTTCCGCCTGAGGCACCAGGCGATGTCCGCTCCCCACCGCTCTCGGATGGTGTGGTAGTGCAGGCAGTGGTCGAGCGCGCCTTGCAGGTCGTCTTCGTAGCGTCCGTAGACATCGGCGCACCACCAGGCGATGTCGCTGAGCTCGTACGCATACCGAAGGTTCAAATAGCGTGCCATCATGCCGGCGCACAAGCTGTCTTCGATGGTGAACCGGTCGTGGCGTCCGGAGCAGACGAGAGCGACGTCTTTCTCGAGTTCTCCCAACCGCCTGGCGACGGCGTCGGCGTTGAGCAGGGCGGCGATATAGATTTCGTCGGCGAGCCCTCTGGCGCAGTTCACGGCGCGTGTGCCGTTGGTGGTGCTCATGACGATGGTGGCGTCCCGCACCGCTTCGGGGGTGTACCTCAGGGGGGAGTTGTCGAGGTCGAATCCGTCGATAATCACGGTGTTTCGTTCTCCGCCGAGCAGCACGGGGCCCGGATCACCGGCCGTGCGGTGTGCCTGTTCGATTTGGTCTCGGAGCCGGAAGCTCTCTTCGACGCCGGTGACGGGAATGATCTCTCTGGCTCCGTTTCCGAGTGCGGTGACGATGACGGAGGTGGCGCGGAAGACGTCGATAACGGCGACGTTCCGTCCCCGGACTCGTTCCGGAGTGACTTCGGCGGCTGTGGTGATGATGTCGACCTGCATAGTATTGTTTTTGAGTCGGTCGCGGGACGACGTCCCGATATTGTTTTGTAAGCGTCCCGCCCCGGGCTATCGCAGTCGGGATACGGGCGCGCTGAGCAACGTCGGCAGCTACGGTTGCAGCTGGGCTTCCACGGTCAGCGGTACCGGTGGCATGAGCTTGGGTTTCTACGTGACGTGGCTCTATCCCAGCAACGCGTACTACCGCGCCTACGGTTTTCAGTTGCGTTGCCTCTCGGAATAAACGGGCCGCGGGCCCGCGGGAGACAAAGGGCTGGAGTTACCCTAATTGCGTTTTGAATGCATCCCTGCGGCTCAAAGAACCGCGCGGGCCGAAGCCTCCCGCCGCGGAGGCCCGCAACTGACGTTGCTTTAGGCCCCGCAGGCTTCGACCCGTTTGGCAATACCTTATTCACGGTCAACCGAAGCGGGTCAGACGCCCGGGAGGAACGACAACTCTCGACGCGCAAGCGGCGTGTTGCGGGCCGCCCGTGGGCAGGCGTCCGGCCCGGGCATCAAAGATGCCCCGCCGCAAGCCCGGCGACCCTTTGGGTCGCAAGAGCACGGCCTCTTTGCTATGAGCTTCGTCCTCGGCGCGCCCCCCACGCGCCGCTAAAGCGACGCCCTCGCCGAGGACGGCGATTCTGCGAATCGCGCTATTCGCTCTTGGTTTAAACCGTAGGGTAGAGGCTGCCAGCAAAAGACGCTGTGCGTCCCTCCGCGGTCGGAGGCTTCGGCCCGCGCGACCCAAAGGGTCGCAAGAGCTCAGCCCCATTTACTGATCATGTCTGTCGGTTTCGGGCTGCGCGCTCCGGGGGTGGGCCGAAAGCCCAGCGCGTCTCCCCCGCACCACTAAAGGTCGCAACAACTTTCTATCGAGTTCGGCCTGTCGCCCACCCCCCGAGCGGCTTCGCCGCTGGGCGACAAGGCCGGCGGTTCTATGAACCGTAAAAGCACATTCCATTCATTTTCGGCCGCAGCCAGCGGAGAACGAATATTAAGGCCGAGGCGGCCAGTAAAAGACGCTGTGCGTCCCCTCCGCATCCGGGGGCTGCGGGCCGACCGTTGCCACGGGGACTTAGCTACTCGCTCTTACCCCAAATTCCAGCCCAAAGCTCGTCCCCATGCTCGGCCCAGCGCGGCGCGAAAACCGATTACGGTTTTCGCGCCCGAAGAACAGGCAAAGCCCAAAGCTCGCCCCAGTTCTCCGCCCCGTGTGCGCCTCACTGCGGCTCCGCTGTCGCTCCGCCGCGTTTTCGCGCGCCTGCGCGATTCATCTATATTCGGCTACCCGAAATAGTTGAATCGCTTCTTTAGGCGGCGGCGCGCGTTTTAGTTTGAGGGTACTGCGCTCGGGCCGCGCGGGCCCCACGTCCCGTGGACAGGCGAAACTACGTTTCGCTGCGGCCGCCTCTACCCCCAATTCTTTGTCCGCGCGCTGGCGGAAATCTTATTCAAAGCGCAAGACGCTTTGAATGATTTCCTATTCCAGCAGTCGCGCGCGGTCTGGTACTCTCCCTGGAGGGTACTGTTCTTTTTGTGAACAAAAAGAACCAAAAAAACTTTCGACGGATGCTTCGCATCCTCCAGCTGCCTCGGCCCAACCCTTTGCCCGCGCGGTCGGCTGAAAACGATAACGGCCGACCGCCGTGGCATGGAACGCGGAGAACTTCGGCCTAAAACGACGTCTCCGGCTGCTGTGACAGCGTCGCCACCATCACCGCCTTGATCGTGTGGAGCCGGTTTTCCGCCTCGTCGAAGACCAGCGAAGCCGCAGACTCGAACACCTCGTCCGTCACCTCCATCTCCCGCAGCCCGTATTGCTGGAAAATCTCCTGCCCGACCGTCGTCTCCAGGTCGTGGAACGCCGGCAGACAGTGCAGGAACTGACACTTCGGATTCCCCGTCAACTCCATCATCCGCCGATTGACCTGATACGGAAGCAGTTGCCGGATCCGTTCCTCCCACACCTCCGTCGGCTCGCCCATCGACACCCACACGTCCGTGTAGATGAAATCCGCCCCCTCGACCGCCTCGGCGACCTCCTCCGTAATCGTAATCCGCGCCCCCTCTTCTCGGCGGAGCTTCTCGACGAACGCCGCATCCGGATGGTACGCCTTCGGCGCCGCCGCCGAAAAGATCATCCCCATCTTGGTACATCCCGCCATCAGCGAACGCGCGACATTGTTGTCCGCCGTCCCCGCGAAGCAGACCTTGATCTCCTCCAACGGCTTGTCGCAGTGCTCGATCATGGTGAGCAGGTCGGCCAAAAACTGCGTCGGGTGACACTCGTTCGTCAGCCCGTTCCAGACCGGAACACCCGAATACTCGGCCAGCGTCTCCACGATCTCCTGCCCGTAGCCCCGGTATTCGATCCCGTCGTACATCCGCCCCAGCACCCGCGCCGTGTCACGGATCGACTCCTTTTTGCCCATCTGCGAGCCGCTCGCGCCGATGTAGGTCACCGCCGCCCCCTGGTCGTGCGCCCCGACCTCGAACGAACAGCGCGTCCGGGTCGAGTCCTTGGCAAAGAGCAGCACGATGTTTTTCCCCGTCAGGTACCGTTCTTCGTTTCCGGCCCGTTTCTGCGCCTTGAGCCGCGCCGCGAGCCGAACGAGTCCGTCGATCTCTTCGCGCCGCAGCGATGCGATATCTAAAAAGCTTCTTCTGTACATAATCTTCTTTTAATAATTCGATTTTCCGTACGCCTCTATTTTCATTGATGTTAGCTGGAACTGCCGCTTGTTGGCTTCGCCTTCCTCCTCGCCGCTCGGTAATTTGCAAACTGCGTTTGCATTACGCTCGCTGGCAGCGTCGGTTGAAAGAAAGCGACGCAAAGAACTTTCGTGATAGCTACGCTACTCCTCAGGCTCCGCAGTCCTCATGTTTCGCGACTGCTTTTGGGTCGGGGTTGTAGCGCGCTTAATACGAGCTAAACCTTTAGCGCGCTACAACTCCCGGCCCAAAGAAGAGTCCGAGATTTGGGCCGCCGGCAGCTTTAGGATGCGTAAGCATCCTCCAAAAGTCTTTTGGGTACCTTTTCTTCAGAAAAGGTACGGTTCCCTCCAGCCCAACGAAACAGAGAGGACAGAAAAACGATTGATGAATGAAAGAGCGGTTATTTCCGGTAGATGACCAGCGTCTGTCCCGGTCGGAGCGTTTTGGCGTTCTTGATGTTGTTCCAGCTCATGAGCTGGCTCACCGTGACATTGTATTTCGCCGCGATCCGCCCGAGGATATCCCCGCTTTTGACCTTGTAAGTGATCTTCGTACCGCTTCCCCTGCTGCCCGACGAAGCCGCCGACTGGTTTCGCGACGTCGTCGCCGTCAGCTGTTCGTCCGACAGATTGCTGATGTTCAGGTACTTCGCCAAGTAGAGCGTATCCTTTCCGTAGATCGAGCGGCTGTTGCGCACGAACGACGAAGCGTACTCCTGCGGCAGCGTCAGCGTGTACGGCTGCGCCTTGGCCGGCACCACATCGATGATATACTGCGGGTTGAGCCCCCGGAGCACCTCGATCGGGATGTCGAGCGTCGAAGCCACCTGTTCCAGATGGAGCATGCGGTCGATCTGCACCGTATCCGTCGCCACCGGATGCCACGGCACCGTCGGCCTCAGGTTGTGCGCCTTGTAGTACGTATAGGCGTATGTCGCCGCGATGAACGCCGGGATGTAGCCCCTCGTCTCGCGCGGCAGGTACTCGTACAAGTCCCAGTACGTCGCCGCGTTGCGTCCCCCGTGCGCCGTCCGGAAACGCTCCATCGCCTTGTTGACGTTCCCCGGCCCGCAGTTGTAGGCCGCGATCACCAGCGTCCAGTCACCGTACATCCGGTACATGTCCTTCAGGTAGCGGCACGCCGCCTCGGTCGATTTGACCGGGTCGCTGCGTTCGTCCACGAACGTGTTGATCTCCAGTCCGTACGCCTTCCCCGTTCGGAGCATGAACTGCCAGAGTCCCACCGCCGCCGCGCGCGACTGGGCCCTCGGCACCAGCGCCGATTCGATCACCGGCAGCATTTTGAGCTCCATCGGCAGTTTGTAGCGGTACAACGCCTCCTCGAAGATCGGGAAGTAGTACTGTGCGAGCCCCAGCACCCGTTCCATCGTCCCCCCGCGGCGGGTGTAGGTGAGGATATACTTCTTGACGATGTCGTTATAGGGCAGCTGCACCTCGGTGGCCATCATCTTGAGCCGTTCGGCATAGACCTCGTCCGGCAGCGCCCCCCGCATGTCCACGTGGTCGAGGTCGACGTCGATGAACTCGTTCACGAACTTGTCGTACGATTCGACGATGTTCCGGTGTTTGAAGTTGGCCAGCAGCGAGTCGTAGGTACTCGCCCCCGTCCCGCGGAGCGCCAGCCGGCCGAACGCGCGGGTATCTCCCGTCTGCGCCCTCCCCCTCAGCGGGCTCGCGGCGAGCAGCGCCAGCATCGCCCCGAAGAGGCAGAGAGAAAGCCCCCCCCATCGATATCCCCCATCGGTTGTGAGTCGGAATTTTCGCATGATATGGTTGGTTAGTCAATTTTTCGTCGTCGTCCCTCTCAGAACCGGAAGCTCAGCGCCAGCCCGTATGCCGTCCCCTGCGCCGGACTGACCGGCCGTCCGTTGAAGCGGCTGTCGATCATCGTGGGCTCGACCCTCACCGAGAGGTTCTCGTCCACGTCCCAGTTTTTGAGCGAAGCGATCACATAGGTGTCCACGATACTGAGCAGATAAGCCGCCGCCATGCCGATGATCGCCAGGTCGCGGTCCCTCCGGTAAGCGCTCCTCACGCGCGAGAGGATCTCCGGCGAGTAGCGGCCGTTGAACTCGTCCACCGTCGAGGGGTTTCCGTCCGTCAGCGCGTCGTATGCCGTCTTGTACCGCTGGTAGTTCCGGTTGTTGTAGTCGATCACCGTGGCCAGGGCGATAAACCCGCCGTAGTAGATCGGCAGCCGCCAGTAGGTTTTGGTGTAGACGAACCCCATCCCGGGAAATACCGCCGCCAGCGTGGTCGCCTTCCGCACCGGGTCGACCGGCCCGCGGTAGTTGAAGACCGCGTCGGCCACGAAGTAGAGATACGTCGCCCCCGCCATGGCAAACATCAGCGTCTGCCCGCTCCCCGCGTTCCGCATCTGCGTCTTCGCCCGCCGCTGTATGTCCGGGGGCAGCCGCAAGTCCACCGCGCGGTCGTACTCCGCCTTGTAGGTTTTGTATCGGTTGTGGAAGACGAACCCGCCGGCCAGAAATCCCCCCACGCCGCCATAGAGGATCGGCAGTTTCCACGCCTGCCGGTTGTATATCTGCCCGAATCCCGGTGCAATGGCCGAGAAGAGGGTGTGTCTCCCCGCCGAAATGGTGTCTTGCGTAATCCGGAAGCGGGGTTTGAAGAGCCGGGCCGAGTCTTCTGCCGAGAGCAGCCCTCCGCTCCCGTCTTTCCCTCCTCCCGCCGCGCCGGACTGTGTGCTGTCCGCTTCCGGATAGGTGAGCCCCGCGATCCGGAAGGGGGCTTTCCACAAAGTCGAGTCGGTCACGTATTGCACCAGCAGCGAGTCGCTGAACCGGCTGGCGATGAGCGTGTCCGCCGCCGTCCGGAAAGCCGGAATGCTGTCGAATCCCGCTGCGCGGATCAACGCGCTGTCGGGTCGCAGTGTGGTGCGGATATACCGCCCTCTCCTGAACAAGCTGTCGGTTTCGGGATCGAACGGCGATCCTTTGGCTCCGCCCGAGATGCGGACGTGCTGTCCGACAGCGATCCCGTCCATCTCTTTGACGCGTTCGTTGAGCTGTTTGCGTTGGTCGATGGTCAGGTCTTGCCGCATGCGCCGTTTTTCGGCGAGCCGCTGTGCTTTGGCCTCCGCCTTTTCGATCCGCCGCCGGTCTCGTGCGGTGATCGCGGTACTGTCCGCCGCTCCGGCCGAGGCTTGTGCCGCCGTCGCTCCGCAGCCGCCGAACCACACGAATCCCCACAGCAAAGCCCGAACGCTCAGCCGACCGAAAGGATATGCAAACACACGCAGCATGATATAGGTTTGTTTTTTAGTTTGTTAGGTTCTTTTTGTCCGGTTGCCTTTTGTCCGGTTGCCTTCAGGCCGTTTCCGCGGGCTCGGTTTATAGGCGCCTTGAGCCGAGGCGGCCAGCTTTCGCGCGCCGAGCGTCCCCGCCCCGGGCTTCCGCGAGCACTCTTCGGGCGCTCAGAAGAGCAACGGCAACCACGGGTTCAGTTGGTCTTCCTCCTTTAGCGGGACGAGCGGCGTGTACTTGACTTTCGACGTGACGTACCTGCTCCCCGGCCGCGCGGACAGCCGCGCCTACGGTTTTCAGTTGCGTTGCCTCTCGGAATAAACGGGGGAGGGCGACACCGCCCCGGGCTACCGCGACTTCGGTCGCGCGGGCTGGGAGGGCATAGCAAGGGGCGTCGGCAACTACGGGTACAGTTGGTCGTGTACGCCGGTGACGGACGACGTCACGGTGCGGTATTTGGACTTCAACACGCAGGGCCTCATCCCCAGCATCGCGCACAATCGCGGCCACGGTTTTCCGTTGCGTTGCCTCTCGGAATAAGAGGGCGGCACTCGAACCGGACAGCCTCGACCCTAAAGTTACCCCAAACAACTGGCCACCTTTACCTCTGTTTGCGTTTACTGCGGTTCGCAGAACCGCGCGGGCGGGACGCCTCCCCACGGGCGGGACACACAGCGTCTTCTACTGGCTGCCTCTACCCCTTGACAGCACCTCCCGGGCACCCGGCCCACAAAAGCTATCCTCCCAGTCACCGCCTCTTTCTCAGAAGTTCGTCCTCGGCGCGCCCCCCACGCGCCGCTGATGCGACGCTCTCGCCGAGGACGGCGATTCCTCACGGAATCGCGCTATTCGCTCTCGCCCCAAAGCACTGCCCCGTGTCCGCCTCACTGCGGCTCCGCTTTCGCTCCGCCGCGTTTTCGCGCGCCTTGCGCGATTCAACTATTTCGGCTCACCATCGAAATAGTTGAATCGCTTCTTTAGGCGGGGCGCGCGTCTTTGGCTACAGGAGGGTACTGCCCTCAGGCCGGGCAGGCCCCGCGTGCCCGCGGTGGGCAAATGGCAGCCTCAGCCCAATTCCTCGCCCTATGCTTTGTCCGCGCGCTAGCCAATAAGGTCAAGACAACCCTAACAAAATGCCCAACGGACGCACCGGAGGGAGTGGAAATGCTCACGCATTTCCACTCCCAGCCTCACCCCCTCTTCGCGTCCCCCTCCCCGAGCCCCAGCTTTTCGAGCCGGGCGACGATCTGTTCGACCTGTTCGTCCGAGTCGAAATCGATCGTGATCCGACCCGAAAACATCGTCTCCCCGTTTTTAGCCGCCGTCGTTTTTCGTTTGACCGCAATGCGGCTCCCCAGCAGCGGTTCGAGCCCCTCCACCAGCCGCGCATAGCACGCCGGATATTCCGCCCCCGCCTGAGCGCCCTTGGTCCGTTTTTCCGCAGGCTGGAGTGCCCCCTGCACCGCCTGTTCCGTCTGCCGCACCGAGAGGTGCCCCTTGACGATCCGAGCCAGCAACGCCAGCTGTTGTCGTTCCGAACCCAGCGCCAGCAGCGCCCGCGCATGCCCCATACTGATCATATCGTTGTTCAGCGCGCTCTGCACCTGCGCCGGCAGCTTGAGCAGCCGGATGTAGTTGGCGATCGTCGACCGTTTTTTGCCGACCCGTTCCGCCAGAATCTCCTGCGTCAGCGCGCACTCGTCGATCAGCCGTTGCAGCGACAACGCCACCTCGATCGCCCCCAGGTCTTCGCGCTGGATATTTTCGACCAGCGCCATCTCCAGCAGCGTCTGATCGTTCGCCTCTCTGACATACGCCGGAATCGTCTCCAGCCCCGCCATCTGCGACGCGCGGAACCGCCGTTCGCCGCTGATGATCATGTACTCCGCCGCCCCCTTGTTATCGTCCGCCGGTTCGATCCGCTTGACCGTGATCGGCTGAATGACCCCCAGCCGCGCGATCGACTGCGCCAGCTCTTCGAGAGCCGTTTCGTCGAACACCGTCCGCGGCTGTCCCGGGTTGGGAATGATCCGGTCGATCTGCAAGTCCGCGACCGTGTTGTCGCGCCTTGAGGCCGCCGTCTGTTTCGGTATATTGAGGTCTTCGATTTCGAAGATGGCGCCGAGCCCTTTGCCGAGCCCTGTGGTTTTGGGTTTCATCTACTATATATAGTAATAGGTGTGATCGGAATGAAAAGGTGTGCGCGTTAATCGGCCCCGCCGTTTCGGCGCAGGAACTCGCGGGCGAGGTTCAGGTAGTTGGCGCTTCCGCTGCTCGCCGCGTCGTAGGTGATGACCGGTTTCCCGTAACTGGGCGACTCGCTGAGCCGCGTATTTCGCTGGATGATCGTGTCGAACACCAGGTGTCCGAAGTGGTTCCTCACCTCGCCCACCACCTGGTTGGCCAGCCTCAGCCGCGAGTCGTACATCGTCAGCAGGAAGCCCTCGATCTCCAGCGCCGGATTGAGTCCCGCCTTGACCATCTTGATGGTATTGAGCAGCTTGCCGATCCCCTCGAGGGCGAAATACTCGCACTGTACCGGGATAATGACACTGTCGGCCGCGATCAGCGCGTTGAGCGTCAGCATCCCGAGCGATGGCGAGCAGTCGATGATTACGAAGTCGTAGTCGTTTTTGACCTCCTCCAGCAGCGATTTGAGTCGGAACTGCCCCCCTTCTGTCTGCGCCAGTTCGGTTTCCGCCCCGACGAGGTTGATGTTCGACGGCACGAGGGTGAGCCCCGGCAACTCGTCCGAGCCGAGCATCGCCTGTTTCAGGTCGTTTTCTCCGGCGAGCGCCGTGTAGATGTTGACCGTTCCGGTCGTTTCGAATCCGAGTCCGGAAGTTGAGTTTGCCTGCGGATCCGCATCGACGAGCAGCACCCGTTTTTCGAGTACCGCGAGCGACGCGGCGAGGTTGATCGACGAGGTGGTTTTCCCGACCCCTCCTTTTTGGTTGGCTAAAGCGACGATTTTTCCCATTTTTCGGAAAGTCTCAGTGTGTTTTTCGTTTCGTAAGCAGTTCGTCTTGGTGAGTCGCGCGGACACAGGGTTGGGCTGTCGGCAGTTTGAGGATGCGCAAGCATCCGTCTAAAGTTTGGCTTCGCGTTGCCTTCGGCTTCCTCGTGCTACCTCGGCATAGCCCGTAAACGGTCTCTGCTCTCGGAACGCTACTCGGTTCCTCCTCGCCGCTCGGCAATTTGCAAACTACGTTTGCATTGCGCTCGCTGGCAGCGTCGGTTTTCTGGTTCTCGTTGTTCACAAAGAGAACAGTTTGAGGCGGGTCAAAGCTCGACCGCGCGCCCCGCCTAAATAGGAAAATCGTCAAAATGCGCTTGCGCGTTTTGACAAGATTTCCCAGGCGCGCGGAACAGAGCTCGACAATCACCCGTGGCAAGTGCGGCGGAGCGACAGCGGAGCCGCAGTGAGGCGCACACGGGGCAGTGCTTTGGGCCGAGCTCCTGCGGCTCGTAGAGCCGCGCGGGCCGAAGCCTCCCGCCGCGGAGGCCCGCAACTGACGTTGCTTTGGGCCCCGCAGGCTTCGGCCCGATCGGGCGACAAGGCTGAACTTGACTGAAAAAGGCGTTGCTTCTGCGGTTCTGCGAACCGCCGGGCCTGCGCGCTGAGCTTTCGGCCCACCCCCGGAGCGCGCAGCCCGAAACCGAAAGACAGGGCGGTAAGTTAGGCTGAGCTCTTGCGGCTCTTTGAGCCGCGCAGTTCGCCGCCACCCCGCGCGGCGGACTGCAACTCGTCGGAGCTCGTTGCACTCCCCGCTGGCGGCGAATTGCTATAGGCTAAGAGCGAATAGCACGATTCCGCGAGGAATCGCCGTCCTCGGCGAGAGCGACGCATTAGCGGCGCGTGGGGGTGCGCCCGAGGACGAACCCAACAGAAACAGGCCGAGCTCCTGCGACCCAACGGGTCGCGCGGTCCGGAGCCACCCCCGGCGTAGAGCCGCCACTTCGCGATGCTCGTTGGGCCCACGCTGGCTCCGCCCGTCCAAGAGAGTAGGGTAGTCCCAGCCCCTTGCCCCCCGCGAGCGGTACCCCCGTTTATTCCGAGAGGCAGCGCAACTGAAGACCGTGGCCCCGGAGATTCACGACTCCCGGAGCAAGCCACGACATGTTGAAACTCAAGTCCATGGCGCCGACATCGTACTCTTCGGAAGACCAACAGTAGCCGTCGAGTCCGACACTCACCAGCTCTCCCAACCGCCACTTGTTTCCCGCATCGCGGAAGCCCGGGGCGCGCCCTCGGCACTCGAATCGGGCCCCTTTACGCAAAATTACTCCCCGTAAACACACGCCCCGTTTATTCCGAGAGGCAGCGCAACTGAAAACCGTTGCCCCGACAGTTCGAGTTGTCCGGTCGCAGCCACTCCATTCCGAAATCCAAATATATTCCCTTTGTTCCGGATGGTGCTGTCAACCAACTGTACCCGTAGTGACCGACACTCCACATCTCTCCCGCCGTAATTCCGCGTCCGCCCGGGGCGGGGTACCAGGCGAGTGGTGCTCAAACCGGCCCGCCTCGGCTTCAATGGCCGCCTCCATCCCCATCAGGCAATGTCGCTTCTTCCGTCTGTACCCGCGTTTTGCTCTCTGCGTCAAGACGAACAAGATGAGAACGAACGTTTTTACTTCAAACTACAAAAATAGCGTTTTTTTCGGAGAATCCGGGGGCGTCGCCGAGAAAGCCGCCTCGCTCAGCGCGCAGAACCCTCGATTGCCAACCCGTAACCCGCTCGATTTTTGGCCTCTTTCGTGCCGCAGGATGCCATCGAGTCGTCAGGTTAAATTATTTCAATCTCAAACCGCATTCGATTTGTTTTTTATTTAAATATTTCTACCTTTATCCTGATTTTATAATAAAAGTCAATGCGAAATAGTGATAATTATCAATATTTCGACAATAAAGTAAATCCCCATGACGGAAAAAGAAAAACTGAAGGCCTATCTGAAAGAAAAAGGAATCAGCAAAAATAAATTCTATACCCTCACCGGATTTTCGATCGGATTTCTCGACAGCGGCCGCAGTCTCGGCGCCGACAAGGTTAAGATAATCATCAATAAATTTCCCGACCTCAGCCTCGACTGGCTCATCATGGATCAGGGCCCGATGCTGACCCCACCCTCCTCCCGCGGCGTCTCTTACGACATGGGCGGTTACCACATTCCCCGGCTCGAAGAGCCCGAACGGCCCTACGTTCTTTCGTCCCGGCTTTGCACGGGGGACGACGACCGTCGGATCCCGCTCTACGACTTCGAAGCCGCGACCGGTCTCGAACCCCTTTTCGAAGGCCGCACCCCCGTTTCAGCCTACTTGTCGATCCCCGAACTGCCTCGCTGCGACGGCGCCGTCAAGATGCGCGGCGACTCGATGTACCCTTTGCTCAAGGCCGGCGACATGGTGGTTTACAAACAGGTTCGGGACTGCACCAACATCATTTGGGGTGAGATGTATCTGATCTCGTTCGCCTACGACGACGAGCAGTACACCACGGTGAAATACCTGAATCGGGTCGAAGGCTCTCCGGATCGTGCCCTGTTGGTGAGTTATAATCCCCACCACGCCCCGATCGAGATTCCGTTATCGGCCATCCGCGCCCTGGCGATCGTGAAAGCGAGCGTCCGGTTCAACACGATGGGTTGACCGGAGTGGTAGATGGGGCGAGGCTGCCGTGTGTTTGGGGTAGAGGCTGGCAGTAAAACACCCTGTGGGTGCGTTTATTCCGAGAGGCAACGCAACTGAAGACCGAAGCCACGGTTTCCTGTGGCATCAGGATAGAGACCAGTTGCACTGAAATTCAAATCCAAACCGCTGTTGCTTTTTGTGCCGGAGGAGTAGTTGAATCCGTGGTTGCCGACACTGTTCGGCGCGCCCGATCCTGCGTTGCGGAAGCCCGGGGCGGGGTTCTCCCTCCCGTTTATTCCGAGAGGCAGCGCAACTGAAGACCGGAGGCACGGCTGTACGAGCTGCTGGGGCCGAGGCCCTGCGTGCTGAAGCCCAAGTGCATGCCATCGGTTCTGTTATTTGAGGACGACCAACCGTTACCGATGTTACCGATGTGCCACAAGCCTCCTTCGGCGTCCCCGCGTCCGCCCGGGGCGGGGTACTCCTGCCCGTTTATTCCGAGAGGCAACGCAACTGAAGAGCGTAGGCACGGCCCGCCGTGTTGCCGGGGTGGATTCTCGTCGCGTAGAAGTACAAGCATAGGCCACAGTAGTAATCGTCTGAATCGCAGGACGTAGACAACCAGCTATAGCCGAGGTGGCCGATACCGCCCGGCTCGCCCGAGCCTGCGCCGCGGTAGCCCGGGGCGGTGCCGCTCGGCACTCGAAAGAGGGCCTTGTCTACCCCAGGCAATCTACAACCGCCCATTTTGCCTATCTTTGTCCCGCGAACGAGCCCCCCTCGCCACCCGAGGCCCTCGTTCGTCACTCCCCCTGATATCCTTCCGGCCGCCATGTCACGCCTCGCATACAGCTTCAAAAACGCCCGCGTCTCCGTCGCGTTCTACCTGTTGGTGCTGGCCCTCAACTTCTTCTCGCGGCGCATCTTTCTCGAAGAGCTCGGCACCCAATTCGTCGGCCTGACCTCCTCCGTGATGAGCTACATCGGCTTTCTGAACCTCGCCGACCTCGGGATCGCCGTCGCCGTCGCCCAAGTGCTCTACGACCCCCTCTACCGGCGCGACCGGACACAAATCACCGAACTCGTCTCGCTCCTCGGCTGGCTCTTCCGCCTCGTCGGCCTCGCCATCACCCTGCTCGGGCTCACCTTCGCCGCCTTTATCCCGTGGGTCTTCGCCCGCGCCGTCGCCGAAGGCATCCCCCTCGGCACCATCTACGCCGCCTACCTCACCTTCCTGGCCACCACCCTGATGAGCTACCTGCTCAACTACAAACAGAACCTCCTGATGGCCGACCAGCGGGGATACGTCGTGACCCGGATCTTCAACCTCTCGCTGCTCGCCAAAGTGCTCCTCCAGATGGCCCTCCTGCGGTGGACCCCCGCCGGCTACCTCACCTGGCTCGCCGTTGAACTCCTCTTCGGCGTCGTGTACGCCGTTTGGCTCGAATCCGCCCTGCGGCGCATCTATCCGTGGCTTCGCTCCTCTCTGCGCCAGGGTCGCTCCGCCGTGCGGAAATACCGCTCCGTCTTCGCCACCACCCGACGGATTTTCTCCCACCGCATCGCCAGCCTCGTGCTCTACCAGTCCGACGTCATCGTCCTCGGCCAGCTCATCTCCCAGTCCATGGTCTCGTACTACACCAACTACTCGATGATGATCGGCCGCCTGACCTCCTTTATCGGCGGCGCGCTCAACAACAGCTACGCCGGCGTCGGGAACCTCGTCGTCGAAGGCGACCGGTCGAAAATCAAGCTCGTCTTCTGGCAGTTCAACGCCATGTACTTCTGGATCGGCGGCACCCTCTCCTTCTCATTTTACGAACTCGTCAATCCGTTCATCTCCCTGTGGCTTCCGGCCGGCCGTTACGCCCTTTTCTCTTCGCCGGTGGTTCTGATGCTCGTGGCGACCCTCTTCATCGGCCTGATCCGCCAGACCCCCCAGTACTTTCTGAACGCCTACGGCCTCTACCACGACGTGTGGGCCGCCTGGACCGAGGCAGCCCTGAACCTCATCCTTTCGTTTTGGGCCTGTTGGCGTTACGGCGTCTCGGGCGTCGTGGCGGGGACGCTGCTGAGCACCGGCCTTTTCGTCCTCTTCTGGAAGCCCTACTTCCTTTATCGGCGCGGTTTCCGCGAATCCTCGCGAGAGTACTGGCTGACCCTGCTGAAATACCTCTCGATTCTCGTCTTCGTCTGGTTGGTTTCGGAAACGATTCTCGTCCAGGGCTGGCTTCCGTCGGCCGACACCTGGGGCGGCTGGCTGACCCGTGCCGTGATAATTCCGTTGTTGTACGGGATTTTGAGCGGCGTCGCGCTCTATTTTTCGTCCCGCGGGATGCGTAATTTCGTCCGGCTAGTCACCGGCCTGCTGCGCGCCAAGCTCAGGCGGTAATAGTTTCTTGTTTCTATCATATTCATTGCCCCGGCTCGAACTGTTCTTTTTCTTCAGAAAAAGAACCAAAAAGACTTTCGGGAAAACTTCGTTTTCCATGGGCTGCCGGCGGCCCGATTCTTGGACTCTTCTTTGGGCCGGGAGCAAACGGCGCGCATAGGGTTTAACTCGCATTAGCGCGCCGTTGCCCCGACCCAAGGTAAATCTCGAAGACTGAGGACTGCGGAGCCTAAGGCATAGTGTAGCTATCACGAAAGTTCTTTGGGTACCTTTCTTTCAAGAAAGGTACGGTTCCATCCGGCACAAAGAATATTATAGGAAACAAGAAAAAATTACTACCTTTGTCCCCGTTTCGGCCCTGGGCCGCGACACCGACGTGATGGGGGCGATGCTCATTGCCGGGCATCGACTGAGTAGCGTCGAAGAACAAACGATTTTCATAACCTAAAGACCATCAGAGAGATGAAAACGATCGAGATCAAAGGTGCATCCCGCACCGAATTCGGCAAAAAAGGAACCAACGCAGTGCGCCGGGCAGGGAACGTACCCTGCGTGATTTATGGCGGCGGGGACACCGTACACTTCGCCGTGCCTGCCACTGAGTTCAAACAGCTCATTTACACCCCGCATTCTTATATTATCGAATTCGACATCGACGGGAAAAAAGAAAAAGCCGTCATGCGCGAAGTTCAGTTCCATCCCGTGAGCGGCGACGTGCTGCACGTCGACTTCTTCCGCGTGGACGAAAAGAAACCCGTGGCAGTCGACCTGCCCGTGGTGCTCACCGGGAACTCCGAAGGGGTGAAACAGGGGGGTAAACTCGCCCTCAGCAAACGCAAACTGCGCGTATCCGCTTTGGTGAAAGACCTGCCCGATACGGTTGAAGTGGACGTGACCGAACTCGGGCTCGGGAAATCGATCTTCGTCGGCGACCTGCACATCCCCGGCTTGGAGATTCTGACCCCGGCGACGACCGCGATCTGTGCCGTGCGGATGACCCGTGCAGCCCGCGGTGCTCAGGCTGCCGCCGCTGCTGCGAAGTAGTCTTTGCGATTGCCCGGCGCGTATTGCACACGCGCGAAGCCATCGAACCATCGAGCGGTTTTCTGCCCAGGCATCTGGCCGGGCAGAAAACCGCTTTTTCGTGCTCCGCCGCGCCCCCTCCGGAGTTGCGGACAACCCCTCGAAACGCTACCTTTGCACCACACCGAAAACGAGAACCACCTTATGAAATACCTGATCGTCGGCCTGGGCAACATCGGCTCCGAGTACGCCGACACCCGTCATAATGCCGGCTTCCTTGTCGCCGACACCCTTGCCGCACGCTCCGGCGCCCCCTTTACCTCCGACCGCTACGGTTCCGTCGCCGTCGTTCGTCACCGCGGCCAGGAGCTCATCGTGCTGAAGCCCTCGACCTACATGAACCTGAGCGGCAAAGCCGTCCGCTACTGGATGCAGCACGAGCGGATTCCGTTGGAACGCGTTTTTGTCGTCGTGGACGATATCGCCCTTCCGTTCGGCCACCTTCGGATCCGAAAAAACGGCTCGGACGGCGGCCACAACGGGTTGAAGAGCATCGCCGAGTGCGTCGGCGGCCCGGATTACGGTCGTTTGCGGTTCGGGATCGGCGGCGACTTTGCGCGAGGCCAGCAAGTAGACTACGTGCTCGGTCATTGGACGTCGGAAGAGCGTGCCGCTCTGCCGGAGCTGACCGATCGTTGTGCCGATGCGATCCTGTCGTGGGTGACCGAAGGCCCCGACCGCGCCATGAACCGCTTCAACACGAAGAAATAGCGGAGCTTTGCCTGGTTCCATTTCGTGGGGTAGCGGCTGCCATTTGCCCGCCGCGGGCACGCGGGGCCTGCCCGGCCCGAGGGCAGTTTCAGGCGGGTCGAAGCTCGACCGCGCGCCTCGCCTTAAAAGGGAAATCGTCAAAATGCGCTTGCGCGTTTTGACGATTTCCCTTTTAAGGCGAGGCGCGCGAACAAAGAACGGCGCGCAAAAACCGTCGCCCGCCTGCTTAAGGGGGCATATTCTGCCGGTTGGCGGTGAGCCAATCCGGCAAGAATTGCCGCGGGCGACGGAAACGTGGCGGAGCGAAAGCGGAGCCGCAATGAGGTAGACACAGGGCAGAGAACTGGGCCGAGAGCGAGTAGCGCGGTTCTTTGAACCGCCGTCCTCGGCGAGAGCGACGCATTAGCGGCGCGAGGGGGGTGCGCCGAGAACGAACATTCGAGAATGGGACGGTGAATGGGCGACAGGTCGAACCCAAGAGATTTGGGTGGTGAGTTAGGCTGAACACTTGCGGCTCTTTGAGCCGCGCAATTCGCCGCCAGCGGCGGACTGCAACTCATCGGAGCTCGTTGCTGCTCTCCGCTGGCGGCGAACTTAGGTTAAGAACGAAATAGCACGCAAGGACGAGCTCCAAGAGATTTCGTTTGTGGAGTGGGCGGTGGTTTGGGCGAAACTGTCGCGACCCTTTATGGTCGCCGGGCGTGCGCGCTGGGCCTTCGGCCCACCCCCGGAGCGCGCAGCCCGAAACCGATAGAATTGGGCTGAACCTTTGGTCGTGGTTTGGGCTGATTTGTTGGTTGAGTTTCTGCGGCTCGCAGAGCCGCGCGGGCCGAAAGCCTCCCCCCGCGGGAGGCCCGCAACTCGCGATGCTCGTTGAGTGCACCCGCAGGCTTCGACCCGCTTAAGCGAAAGATGAACAGGCCACCCGGCCTCATAAATGGAGCCATGTAGGGGTATCTAAATTAGAGTAGCTCCAGCCCATTGCCCCACTGCGGGCACGCGTGCCCGTTTATTCCGAGAGGCAACGCAACTGAAGACCGTAGGCACGATAGCCTAAGTAGCTGGCATCGAGGCGTTGCGTATAGAAGTACAGGCACACCCTGTTGCTGCCCTCCACCGACGACGAATAGCTGAATCCGTCATTTCCGATGCCCATCAGATCTCCCAATC
>NZ_JBQIQO010000038.1:0-22261 GCF_056799795.1 Rikenella sp. | reverse complement strand
AGGCCGAGCATGGGGCTTGGATTTGGGCGGTGCTTGTGCGACCTTTAGGTCGCCGGGCCTGCGCGCTGGGCCTTCGGCCCACCCCCGGAGCGCGCAGCCCGCACCCGACAGAATTGGAGTGGTTTATTAGGGAGGAATTGATTCGGGTCGGACGCCCGGGTGGAACGCAACGAACGTAGTGAGTTTGCGGGCCTCCCGAGGGGAGGCGTCCGGCCCGCGCGGCTCTATGAGCCGCAGGAGACAGTTTCCAAACGAAGTTGCCATTAAAACGACACAGCACCTGCCCCGTTTATTCCGAGAGGCAGCGCAACTGAAAACCGTAGGTACGGTAGCCCGAGTGGCTGGCATTGAGAGACTGCGAATGGAAATTCAAAGCCAAACCGTTGATGCCGATCGTGGAAGACCAGCCGAACCCACTATCGCCTATGACCACCGCTATCCCCGAAGTATGATAGCGGTAGCCCGGGGCAAGCCTCTTCCTAACGCTCCTGTCTCGCTGAGGCAGAGATATATTGTCTTCTCCGGCGCATCGTTCCGAAAAAAAAGCTATTTTTGACCGACAATCCTTTCGGAAAAAACGATATAAATCGAAAACAATATGAAAAGCAAGACTTTTTATCGGGCAGTTTCGGCTGTCGTGTACAGCTCCCTCGCACTGCTGGCCCTTCCCGCGACAGCTCAGGTGAGCGCATTCCCGCAAGGCAAGGGAGCCGCCGCTGTCGATGGTTACACCCTGCCGCGGACGGTGGTGACCGCTACCGTCGTGGTCGAACGCGAAGTGATCCTGCGCGGAACCTATGCCAAGTACGCCGCCCAGTATCTCGGCATTTCGGGCGCCGCGATGAACGATAAACAGAACTATCGGATATTGGATGCCTCGTTGGGTTACCACGAAGAACCCGATCCCGCACAGACCTATGCCCTGGATCGTTCCGTCGATGCCCGCAGCCGGGTATTCCACTGGCTCTCCGTTCCGCAGTCCCGGCAGCCGTTGGTGGCCGATGCGAAGTTTCAGGACGCCGCCATGGGGAACAACAACCCGTTTACGGACGTGAGTCTTCAGCCGTTGTACGGCGCGACCGTCGAACAGAACGGCTTGGCCGACGGCGAGAGCTTCGGCGAGCTGCCCGTGAACCGGACTTCGATGGTGGAGAAGAGCACCGAACAGCTGGCGGCCGATGCGGCGAACGCGATTTTCACCCTGCGGAAACGGCGGTTCGACCTGGTGACCGGCGAGATGGGCGAACATGTCTTCGGAGCCGGACTGCCGGCTGCGCTGAAAGAGATCGACCGCCTGGAGGCCGAATACCTCTCGTTGTTCATCGGGAAACGTTATACCCAGCGGATTGTGCGCACCTACTCGGTTTTGCCGTCGGAAAAAGGTACCTCGATCGTGTGTCGTTTCTCGCCGACCAAAGGGCTGGTGCCCGACAGCGATCTGTCGGGTCGGCCGCTGGTGATCGAGATGACGGCCGAAGGGGCCGGAGAGACCGGAAGTGCTTCGCGCGGAACTGTCGGGAGTGCGAAGAAGGGCGGAGCGAATCTGCCGTACCGGATTCCGGCGGTGCAGATCGTCAAGCTGGTCGACGGCACGGATGAGTTGGCGCGGGAGCGGATTCCGATTTTCCAGATGGGGACGTTCGCTTCGGCTCCGGTCGTATTTTGATCCCTCTGTGCAGAAACGCGATGGAGATCGATATAGGCGGTCGGCTGTGGTCGGTCGGCCAGGAAAGGCCGCGGGTGATGGGAATCGTGAATGCCACGCCGGATTCGTTTTTCGAGGGCAGTCGGCGGCAGAGCGACGATGAAATCGCCCGGGCGGTCGAACAGGCTTTGGACGAAGGGGCAGACATGTTGGATGTGGGCGGCTATTCGTCGCGTCCGGGAGCCGATGATGTGCCGGAATCAGAGGAGTTCGCCCGGTTGGATCATGCTTTGCGCTTGGTGCGCGAGGTGGCCGGAGCGGATTTCCCGTTGTCGGTCGATACGTTTCGGTCGGGGGTGGTTCGGCGGCTTTATGACCGTTACGGGGCGTTCGTGGTGAACGACATTTCGGCGGGCGAGCTCGATCCGCAGATGCTGCGAACGGTCGGGGAGTTGAGGTTGCCTTATATCGCCATGCACATGCGCGGGACGCCGCAGACGATGACGTCACAGACCGACTATCCGGCGGAAGGCGGCGGTGTTTTGGGAGCGGTGTTGCGTTATTTCTTGCAGAAGGTCGCGCAGAGCCGGGAGGCGGGGATCGTGGATTTGATTTTGGATCCGGGTTTCGGCTTTGCGAAGAGTGTGTCGCAGAATTTCGAGTTGTTGAGGCGGATGAATGAACTTTCGGTCTTCGGGTTGCCGATTTTGGCGGGTTTGTCCCGTAAGAGTCTGATATGGCGCACGCTGGGGGTTACTCCGGACGAAGCGTTGAACGGGACGTCGGTGCTGAACGCCGAGGCGTTGCGCCAGGGCGCTGCGATTTTGCGGGTGCACGATGTGCGCGAGGCGGTCGAGACGGTGCGTCTCGTTCGGGCCTGTTCCGGTCGTGCGGAGTGAATGCGGCGGTTTGGGTATTGCAGTGCGTTGTTGGGGTAGAGGCTGCCAGTAAAACGCCCTGTGGGCGCGCCTGCCCGGCGTAAGGGCGGCCTGTCCGGCCTGAGGGCAGTTTCAGGCGGGTCAAAGCTCACTCGCGCGCGACTGCTGGATAAGGAAATCATTCAAACGCGTGTTTCGCTTTTGAATAAGATTTCCGCCAGCGCGCGGACAGAGAACGGAGGTAGAGGTTGGCAGTGGAAATGCGTAAGCATTTCCCGTCCACGGGACGTGGGGCCCGCGCGGCCCGAGCGCAGTACCCTCTTGTCGAACAGACGCGCGCCACGCCTGAAGAAGCGATTCAATCTTTTCGGCAGTGAGCCGAAATAGAATGAATCGCGCAGGCGCGCGAAAAAGTTCGATTCCGCGCAAAGCTCTGTCGCCCGCCCGCTTAAGATGGCATATTCTGCCGGTTGGCACTCGGCCAATCCGGCAAGAATTGCCGCGGGCGACGGCAAAGTGGCGGAGCGAAAGCGGAGCCGCAGTGAGGCACACACGGGGCGGAGAACTGGGACGAGCGTTGGGCTTTGCTTTTGGCCGGGTTTTGGGCCAAGAGCGAGTAGCGCGATTCGCAGAATCGCCGTCCTCGGGCGCAGCGACGCTTTAGCGGCGCGTGGGGGGCGCGCCGAGGACGAACCCGCAAGATTTGGGCCGAGCTTAGGGCCGCCACTTCGCGATGCTCGTTTTGCCCCCGCTGGCGTGAACAGCTTAAATAAGAAACGAATGGGGCCGAGCTCCTGCGACCCTTCGGGGCGTCCGTCCGCAAAGTCAAATTGAAATAGGGTAGAGTCACTTAATTAGGGTAACTCCAGCCCCTTGCCCACCGCGGGTACGCGGCGTTTATTCCGAGAGGCAACGCAACTGAAAACTGTAGGCACGGCAGTCCGCACCGTCGGAATTGAGACTCCCCGTGCCGAACCCCAAATACACCCCCTTGATGCCGCTCACCGACGATGAATAGCTGAATCCGTTGTTGCCGACATGCATCAGATCGCCCAAACGCCCATTGCCGCCCGCATCGCGGTAGCCCGGGGCGGGATTGGTGAAAAATAGGAATTAAAGTAAAATCGAATAAAAACCGATCATTCATGAAAAAGTTATTTTCCTCCTTCGGAAGTCTGGTTTGTCTGTTGTGCGGATGGTTAGCCTTTGTGCCTCGGTGCGCGGAAGCACAAGAGAGCGTGGTGGTCGAAAAATACGCCGACAAACCGATCCGGGGCGTGATTATCGCCGGAGCGTTCGACCTACAGCTACAGCAAGCCGACGGCGCTTCGAAGCAAGTGGGAGCTAAAGTCGAAATTCTGCGAGAACTGGAAGACAAATTGGTCTTTGAATATACCGAAGACGGATTCGTCCGGCTGGCCTTCAAGGACGACATGACTAAATACTTCACCGGAAGCAAAAAGAAACCCCAAGCCTGGGTGACCGTTTCGGAACTCGCCTACCTGAACGTTACGGGAGCCTCTACGGTCGTCGGAACCGGGCGGTGCTCCAGCTCGGGTAAACTGCGGCTGATGACTTCCGGAAACGCTTCGGTCAATCTGCTCAGCTGTTCGGCCGGCGAGATCGACATCGAAGCCTCGGGGACGTCGGATCTGAGCGATGTGAAACTCTCGGCGACAGGGCGCACGACGATCGAAACCAGCGGAACGGCGAAGGTGAGAGGCGAATTGCGGACTGCGGAGATGACGCTTCGGATGACAGGCGTGTCGGGCGTGGTGTTGTCAGGTTCGGCTGCCGAAGCCGATTGGAACGTGGGCGGTACTTCGTCAGCCGATTTGGAACGGCTCGAAACCGAACACGTCACCGCCGAAGTGACCGGAATGGGGCAGGTCAAAGCTTGCGTGACCGGAAACGGGACGGCGCAGGTCAGCACGATGGGCTCATTCCGCTACACGGGTGCGGGGCGGATGACCGGCAAAGGCGTCAAACGGCTCGATTGATCGGATTTGCAGTTCCCGATAATAAATCCTATCTTTGCCCCGCGAAAGCGAAAAACAGCACATCAACCTAACGTTAAACAATACGCACAATGAAAGAAGGATTGCACCCGGAAGGGTATCGTATCGTGGCATTCAAGGATATGTCCAACGATCAGGTCTTTTTGTGCCGGTCCGCCGTGAATACGAAAGAGACGATCGAGATCGACGGCGAAACCTATCCCGTCTACAAGATGGAAATCTCCAGCGCGTCGCACCCGTTCTATACCGGGAAGCAGACGCTGGTGGATACCGCAGGACGTGTCGATAAGTTCATGAGCCGGTATCAGAAACACTACGATAAACGGAACGCTAATAAATAGTTTTTTAGCTTGATTTTCCGGTCGGTTCGGAGCCGGTCGATGATAGAGAGCGCTGCTGATTGTTGAAAAACGATCAGCGGCGTTTTTTTGTGTTTATTGTGGAAATGGGTTTGGAATGAGGTGCTATATTTTGAGTGGACGAAGAACGGGGGTAGAGGCTGCCGCAGCCTTGTACATGCGGGTAGACCCAGCCAAAGCATCCCGCAGGGATGCGCTCTAAAGTTTCTTTGGTTCTTTCTGTTCACAGAAAGAACAGTACCCTCTCGTAGCCAAAGATGCGCGCCGCCGCCTAAAGAGGGATTTCGCTCATTTTGCGGTGAGCAAAATAGAGATGAAATCCCAGCGGGCGACGAAGAAATGCGGCGGAGCGCAAGCGGAGCCGCAGTGAGGCGGACACGGGGCGGAGAACTGGGGCGAGCTTTGGGCTATGCTTGTTCTTCAGGCGGGAAAACCGTAGCCGGTTTTCCTGCCGCGTTGGGCTGAGCATGGGGACGAGCTTTGGGCTGGAATTTGGTCCGAGAGCGAGTAGCGCGATTCGCAGAATCGCCGTCCTCGGGCGCAGCGACGCATCAGCGGCGCGTGGGGGGCGCGCCGAGGACGAATTTCTGAGAATGGGGCGGTGAATGTGTTGTTGCTCTTGCGATCCTAAAGGGTCGCCGTCCTCGTCGCCCGAGCCGCGTAGCGGCTTCGGGGGGATGGGCGACAGGCCGAACCTGACAGACAGGGCGGTGAATGAGGAAAGTGCTTTTGAGGGTCGTACGCCCGGGAGGTGCTGTCCTGGGGTAGAGGCTGCCATTAAAAGACGCTGTGCGTCCCTCCCGCGGGGAAGCGTTCGGCCCGGGCGGTTCTGCGAACCGCAGGATTCAGCTCAAAATAGGGCCGAGGCTGCCATTAAAAGACATTGTGCCCCCGTTTATTCCGAGAGGCAACGCAACTGAAAACCGTGAGCGCGGTAATACGAATCGCTGGGATAGAGCCACGTCACACTGAAATTCAAGTGCATGCCATTGGTACCCCCAAACGTGGAAGCCCAACTGTACCCGTTGCTGCCGACGCGGCTCGGCGCGCCCGTATCCCGATGGCGGTAGCCCGGGGCGGGGTACCAGGCGAGCGGAACATCTGTCCGGATTCGCTATCTTTGCCGAAAACGTACGAAAAACCATCCGCATGAATTTTACCTTAGATATCCATTCGTCCACCTGTATCCGGTGCGGGCGCTGCGTCGCGGTCTGCCCGTCGCGGATTTTTACGCAGGCCGAACCGAAAGCCCCTGTCGGGATCGAACGGCCTGAAACCTGTATCGTGTGCGGGCATTGCGTAGCCGCTTGTCCGACCGGGGCCGTGACCCATACGGAGTTTCCCGCCGAAAAAGTGCACCCCGTCGACCGGAACGCCCTGCCCACGGCAGAGCAAGTGCTGGAGCTCTGTCGGGCACGGCGCTCGAACCGCGCGCTGACCGACCGTCCTGTGCCGCGCGACCTGTTGGAACAGATTGTGGAGGCCGCTCACCGGGCGCCGACCGCCAGCAACCGACAAGAGGTCTCGTTCATCGTCGTGACCGACCCCGAGAAGTTGAAACAGATCATCCAACTGACTCTCGACACGTTCGACGGCGTGCGGCGAAAATTGGAGAACCCGGTGTTGCGTCCCCTGTTGCGGCGAGTGGTGCCGCAGGTGTACGCCTATTTGCCCGCTTTCCGGCGACTGATCGAAGCGTGGGGGCGAGGCGAAGACCTCGTCTTGCGGGACGCGCAGGCTGTCGTTTTTATTTGTGCCCCCGCCGATTCGCGTTTCGGAGCGACAGATACTAATTTGGCCTATGAAAACGGGTCGCTGATGGCCGAGAGCTTGGGAGTGAGCCAGATCTATACCGGATTCGTCCTCTCGGCGATGAAGCAGGACCGAAAAGGGGGATTCGCACAGCTGTTGGGGGTGGAGAAAGGACGGAAAGTCTATGCCGGGATGGCGCTCGGGATGCCGAAATTCGCGTTCCCGAATTATATCGACAAAAAACCGGTCGAGGTGCAGTGGATGGAGGAGCGGTAAGGCGGGTGTATCATACGATATAAAAACGAAGAGGCGTTCCCGTAGAAGGAACGCCTCTTGCGTATAATAAAGTTGGAGATTATGCCCGATTGTTCGTCCCGCCGGTATTGTTCCCCCCCGTTCCCGGATTCCGCCGGACATATTTCCGCGGAGCCGCCGCCCCGTTACCCGTATTATTGCCCGTTCCCGTCCCCGCGCTCATCGCCCCCGGAGTATTCGTTCCGCTATTCCGGTTGGTTTTGTTCATCCGGTTGCCGCTCGCGCTCCGCACGCTCGACGTATCGATCCGCGTGTGATCCAGCGTGTCGCTCTCCAACACGATCCGCCCCCGCGACATCAGCCGGATGTCGCCGATCACCCCTTCGTTCGAAGGAAACTCTTTGTTGTATTCGAACGACTTCTGTTTCATATACTTCGCCACACTCGCCGCCGCCGCATCCCGCTCCTCCGACTGCGGCTCGCCGGCCAGCGTCTCCACCATCCGCCGGACATTCGCCCCGTACTGTTTCTGGGCGATATAGCTCTGCGACGAGCTCATCCGTTTCGGATGCGGCGCGAACATCGCCGGCGTCGGTTTCGGATACGGTGCATCCACATCCAGGTCGAAATCCGCGATCATGAACAGATGATCCCACAACATGTGCTGAAAACCCTCGCTGTCCCGCTGCGCCGGATTGACGTTCCCCATCACCGCCACCACCACCTCGGCCTGCCGGTTGCGGAGCTCCCGATCCTCGATCGTCTTCAGATAGGCCACCATTCGTTGGACGTTGCGTCCGTACTCCGAGAGCAGGAGTCTCGATTTTTCTCTGTTCATGTGTGTTGAAAACAAGGCGATACCGTCGCCGGAAAAACACGGGGAGTCGGTCGGAAATTTATTTCCCCGCGGGAATGAAAATAAAGCAAATATAATGCTTAACTTTGGAAATTCGAAAAAAAAGGTTTGCATATGGCTAAAATCCTGGTTATCGACGACGAACGGAGCATCCGCAACATCATCGGCGAGTTGCTGGAGATGGAGGGACATACGGTGAAAACGGCCGAAAACGGAGCGGCCGGATATAAGATGGTGTGCGACGAACCGTTCGAACTGGTGATTTCCGACATCAAGATGCCCGAGATGGACGGCATCGAACTGCTCGACAAGTTGATCGAGACCCATCCGGATCAGACGGTCGTGATGATCTCCGGACACGGAAATATCGACACGGCGGTGGAGTGTATCAAGAAAGGGGCGTTCGACTATATCGAAAAACCGGTCGATATGAACCGGATGCTGGTGACGGTCAAAAACGCACTGGAGCGCGGGTCGCAGGTCAAGGAGATCAAGACCTTGCGACGCAAGATACATAAAGTGGCGGAAATCGTGGGCGAGTCGCCGGCCATTCAGCGGGTGAAAACCCTGATCGACAAAGTGGCCCCGACCGATGCGAGGGTCTTGATCACGGGGTCGAACGGTACGGGGAAGGAGTTGGTAGCCAGGTGGTTGCACGAAAAGAGCGACCGGGTGAACATGCCGTTCGTCGAGGTGAACTGTGCGGCGATTCCGTCGGAACTGATCGAAAGCGAACTCTTCGGGCATGAGAAGGGGGCGTTTACTTCGGCGATCAAACAGCGCAAGGGAAAATTCGAACAGGCGGACGGCGGGACGATCTTTCTGGACGAGATCGGCGATATGAGTCTGGCGGCGCAGGCCAAGGTACTGCGGGCGTTGCAGGAGCGGAAGATTACACGCGTCGGATCGGACAAGGATATCGACGTGGATGCGCGGGTCTTTGCGGCGACCAACAAGAACCTGACTGAGGAGATTGCGAAGGGAAATTTCCGCGAGGACTTGTACCACCGGCTGAGCGTGATTCTGATCCACGTGCCGAAACTGGTCGATCGACGGGAGGATATTCCGTTGCTGGTCGAGCATTTTATCCGGAACATCTGTGCGGAGAAGGGAAAGCCCAAAAGCACGATTACGGCGGAGGCGATGGAGGCTTTGGTGGGGATGCCGTGGACGGGGAATATCCGCGAGTTGCACAATGCGGTCGAGCGGCTGTTGATTCTGAGCGGGGCGGAGATTACGCTGGACGACGTGAAACTCAATGTGATGCAGGCCAATGGGGAGTAAGGATTCGAATCGGCGTGCGTGCGGTGGCGAACGGGCGCCTCGGGTGGGGATTTACGGCGTGACGAACGTCGGGAAGAGCAGCCTGCTGAACCGGATTACCGGTCAGCAGGCTGCCGTGGTTTCGCCCGTGGCGGGAACCACGACCGATCCGGTGCGACGGGTTTTCGAGGTGGCGGGCTACGGGCCGGTGATCTTTGTCGATACGGCGGGGATCGATGACGAGGGGTCGGAAGTGGGGCGGTTGCGGGTGGCGAAGACGTGGCAGACGCTTTCGGAGGTGGATTTGGCGGTGGTCTTGCTGGCGGACGCTCGTCCGTCGGGGGCGGAGCAGCGGTTGCTCGATCGGATTCGGGCGAACGATGTGCCGTATTTGCTTTTGCCTTCCCGTGCCGCGGATTTGTCGGCGGAGGAGGTGCTTCGGCGGATTTGCGCTGCGATTCCGGGGGAGGCGGATGCGATGCCGCCGTTTTTCGGCGAGCGGGCGATTGTGGCGGGAGAGGTGATTCTTCTGGTTTGTCCGATCGACGCGGGAGCGCCGGCGGGACGGTTGATTTTGCCTCAGGTACAGGCGTTGCGGGCGGCGTTGGAGCTGGGGGCGGTGGCGATCGTCGTGCAGCCGGAACAGTTGGGAGAGGCGTTGCGGCTCCATGCTCCGAGGCTGGTGGTGACGGACAGTCAGGCGTTTCGGGAGGTGACGACGCTGGTGCGGGAGCGGTGTCCGGAGGCGGAGGTGACGTCGTTCAGCGTATTGCTGGCGGAGCAGAAGGGAGATGCGGCGGTCTACGGGGCGGGGCTGGCGGCGGTGGACGGTTTGAAGGCGGGAGACCGGGTGTTGGTTATCGAGAATTGTTCTCATCAGGTGACCTGCGACGATATCGGTCGGACAAAGATTCCGGGGTGGTTGCGGGCGTATACGGGGATTGAGTCGCTGGAGTTTACGTTCGTGAGCGGTCGCGATCCGCTGCCGGAGTCGCTGTCTGATTATGCGCTGGCGGTGCAGTGCGGGGGGTGTGTGGCGACGCGGCGAATGGTGCAGGCTCGGATCCGGGCGGCGGTTCGTAGCGGGGTGCCGATTACGAATTACGGCATGTTGATCCGCAAATTGCGTGGCGTCTCGTTTTAGGCAGGTCAAAACTCCTTCGCGTTTTGCGTGCGGATAGGGAGCTGGGTGAGGCTGCCGTGCGTTTGGGGTAGAGGTTGGTAGTGGAAATGCGCAAGCATTTTCCGTCCCGCCGGGGTCACCCGGACGCCGCCCGCGCAGGGCAGTTTCAGGCGGGTGAAAGCTTGACCGCGCGCGACTGTTGGAGAAGGAAATCATTCAAACGCGTGTTTCGCGTTTGAATAAGATTTCCGCCAGCGCGCGGAACAGAGAATGGGGTCATCGGCAGTTTGAGGATGCGCCAGCATCCGTCTAAAGTTTCTTTGGTTCTTTCTGTTCACAGAAAGAACAGTCCCCTCAAACCCATCGCGCGCCGCCGCCTAAAGAAGCGATTCAACTATTTCGGCTCACCGTCGAAATAGTTGAATCGTGCAGGCGCGCGAAAAAACTCTACCCGCGCGCCACGCCTTAATAAGGGAAATTGTCAAAATGCACTTGTACGTTTTGACAAGATTTCCCCCGGTGCGCGAAAACGCGACGGAGCGACAGCGGAGCCGCAGTGAGGCTGACACGGGGCGGAGAATTGGGCTGTGCCTGTTCTTCGGGCGCGAAAACCGGCTACGGTTTTCGCGCCGCGCTGGGCTGAGCAGGCGGCTGTGGGTTGGGCGGCGCTTTGGGCTCTGCTGTTGGCCGGGCATTTGGCCGAGTTTCTGCGGCTCTTTGAGCCGCGCAGTTCGCCGCCATCCCCGGCGGCGGGCTGCAACTCGTCGGAGCTCGTTGCATTCACCGCTAGCGGCGAACAGCTTTAACCAAGACAAATAGCGCGATTCCGTGAGGAATCGCCATCCTCGGCAAGATCGACGCATTAGCGGCGCGGGGGGGGCGCCGAGGACGAACTCGACAGAAAAAGGTTGTGCGTTTGCGACCCAAAGGGTCGCGCGGGCCGAAGCCTCCGGCCGCGGAGGCCCGCAACTCGCGAAGCTCGTTTTAGGCCCCGCAGGCTTCGGCCGCCAAGATCGAACTAAAGTAGGGTAGAGACTGGCAGGTATTGGGGTAGTTTTAGGGTAGAGGCGGCCAGTAGAACGCCCTATGGGCGCGTTTATTCCGAGAGGCAACGCAACTGAAAACCGTAGCCGTGGATGTCCACGTGGCTGGGAACGAGAGTCGTCACGTCAAAAGTCAAATACATCCCACCGATGCCTTTCGTGTCGGACGACCAGCTGAACCCGCCGTTGCCGACGCGACTCAGCCCGCCATTGGCTCTGTCGCGGAAGCCCGGGGCGGCTTCTTGAACCACCGGAATCCAACCGAAATTTCGCTATCTTTACCCTGCGAAATCGTTTAACACCTAACAAAATATGAAACGTATTCTTTTGACCCTGCTCGTTGCTGCGGGAGCCGCCGCATTCGTCTCATGCGGCAGCGCGACCCGACAAAACGGAGAAGCAGCCGACTCTTCGACCCTGCGGGCGATGACCTTTAACATCCGCTATGCCAATCCGGACGACGGGCTCGATTATTGGGACAACCGGCGCGATGCCGTCGTGCGGATGGTCGAAACCGTCCGGCCCGACGTGATGGGGATTCAGGAGGGGCTGGCGCAGCAGGTCGCCTTTTTGGACTCGGCATTGACCGATTACTCCTATGTCGGCGTGGGACGCGACGACGGAGCTCAGGCCGGAGAGTATGCAGCCGTATTTTATCGGAACTCGTTGTACGTACCGGTGGCGGACGGCCACTTCTGGCTGAGCGAAACGCCCGAGCAGGCCGGTTTGGGATGGGATGCCGTTTGCGTGCGGATCGCCACCTGGGTGCGGTTGCAGGAGCGGGCTACCGGTCGGGAATTTATAGTGGTCAACACCCACTTCGACCACGTGGGAACCGTAGCGCGACGCGAAAGCGCGAAACTGATGCTGGAACGGATCGAACGATTCGGCGATTCGATACCGGCCATTGTGATGGGCGATTTCAACTATCCGACCTCCGATCCGTCGCTCGCTCCGTTGGTCGATGCTCCGGGGTTTGCCGAAGCACGCAACTCGCAGGCTGCCCGGCCTCAGGGCGACTCGCTGCCGCCGGTCACCTATCGCGGATTCGGACACGGCGAAGAGGGCGAGGTGATCGACCATATCTTTTTCCGCGGTTTCGTGCCCGTGACCTACGAGGTGATTCCCGACGGATACGGGGTGCGGTACCTCTCCGACCATATGCCGGTGGTGGCGGTGCTTCGGTTTTAGGGGACGGCTTCCAAAAAAAGGATAGAAGTATTTAATTCCATCTGCCATGAAACATTTTTTGTGGCTTTGCATCTTGCTGACGGCTCTGGTGCGGTCCGGGTGGGCCGCTTCAGAGCCTGTCGCCTATTTCGATGCAGGCAATCCCATCAAGTACGATGGAACGAAATTTTATCTCGCCTGGAGCGCCCATCCGCAGGATATTTATTATCTTCAGGAGTACCTGCCCAAAGGCGAGACGCTCGAACGCTACACGCAGATGTTTACCGTCAGCGTGATCTTTTGGGACAGGACGCCTGAGGCGGCTGTCCGGGCGAAAGTGGCCGAGTTGGGGAGACGCCGGGAGACGGACAAGGTCTGCCGGTATTTGGTGGCGGAAAATCCGGATAAACCGGGAGAATATATCCTAGAATTTATCGTCAGCGACGGGCGGGACGGTGTGCTGGATTGCGTTACACTACTATCGGCAGGTGGTGATCGACGGGAAGAAGGCGTCGCTGTTGTGTTTCTATTCCCGGCGGGCATATGGCGACGATATTCTGCCTTTTATGAAGACGATTCCCGAACGGCGGAACGGCTGGTATGAAGGGATGACGAGACTCGGCATGGTACCGCGGTTCCCGAAATAGGCGGATTTTTGGACAAAGAGAGAGGAGGTTACAGTTCCGTGAACCGTCCGCCGTTCACCCCGAAGAGTTTGTAGTTTTCCGTCAGCCGGGTCAGAATCCCTTCTAACCGAACCTTATTGCTGTCGGTGATGAAGATCTGGCCGAAACGATCCGACGAGACCATACCGATCAGCGCTTCGACCCGCGCCATGTCGAGTTTGTCGAATACGTCGTCCAGCAGCAGAATCGGCCGAATCCCTCGTAATTCCCGCATCATATCGAATTGTGCCAGCTTCAGGGCCAGCAGCATGGATTTCTGCTGGCCCTGCGAGCCGTATTTGCGGATCGGGAATCCCAGAATCTCTAATTTTATGTCGTCGCGGTGCACGCCGCAGTTGGTGAAGCCGCACACCCGGTCTTTCTCCCTCGCCGCCGTCAGCAGCTCGGCGAACGGTGTCTCGGTCAGCTCCGATTTGTAGGAGACGGTGACTTCCTCCCTGTCCGACGAGAGAATGCCGTAATACTCTGCCACTTTCGGAGCCAGCCGCCGGATCATCTCGGCCCGTTTCTCGTGCACCGCCGTTCCGGTCTCGATCAGTTGCATGTCCAGCACCTCCAGAATCTCGTCGAAAGCCGACCCCACGCCTGTTTTCAACAATCGGTTGCGCTCCTGCAACAGGTGGTTGTAACGGACGATCGCCGTGAGGTATTCGCGGTCGGTCTGGGAGAGAAACGAGTTGAGGAACCGTCTCCGTTCGTCGCCCGACTCGTGGATCAGGGCGGTGTCGGCGGGCGAAACCATCACGAGCGGCAGCAGGCCGATGTGTTCCGACACCCGGTCGTATTCTTTGCCGTTCCGTTTGATGACTTTTCCTCCGCCGCGTTTGAAACTGCATACGATCGCCTCCCGCCGCTCTCCTTCACTAAGTGAATAGCGGCCGTCGAGCATAAAATAGTCCGAGCCGTGCCGCACGGATTGTCCGTCGGTCAGCCCCACCGAGCTTTTGCTGATCGAGAGGTAGTAGACGGCGTCGATCAGGTTGGTTTTTCCTGCGCCGTTGTCGCCGACCAGACAGTTCACATTGGCCGAGAATTCCAGTTCGGCTTCCTCGATATTCTTGAAATTCAGGATGGAGATTCGTTCTAAAAACATCGTTTCAGGGGGGCTTGGTGGACAAAGTTACACTTTTTGTGTCGGCGGGGGAAGTGCTTTTGGGGATAATCTCCGTTGTGACCGCTACTGTCGCGGCTGATTTGGGGTAGAGGCGGCCGCGGTTTTGCACATGCGGGTAGACCCGGCCAGGGCATCCCGCAGGGATGCGCTCTAAAGTTTTTTCGGTTCCTTTTGTTCACAACCGACGCTGTCTGCGAGTGCAATGCAAACGCAGTTTGCAAATTGCCGAGCGGCGAGGAGGAAGGCGAAGCCAAAAGGAACAGTTCGAGGCGGGTCAAAGCTCTCCCGCGCGCGACTGCTGGAGTAGGAAATCATTCAAACGCGTGATTCGCGTTTGAATAAGATTTCCGCCAGCGCGCGGACAAAGAATTGGACGAAGAGTTGGGCCGAGGCTGCCCATTCCGAGTGCCGGGAGGCACCGCCCGCCCGGCGTAAGTGTAGGACAAACGCGCGCCACGCCTTAAAAGGGAAATCGTCAAAATGCGCTTGTGCGTTTTGACTGAATTTCCCCAGGCGCGCGAAAACGCGGCGGAGCGACAGCGGAGCCGCAGTGAGGCTGACACGGGGCGGAGAACTGGGCTGTGCTTTTGGGTGAGCTTTGGGCTGTTCCATTGGCCGAGCCTTGGGCAATGCTTCTGCGACTCGCAGAGTCGCGCAGTTCGCCGCCACCCCACGCGGCGGACTGCAACTCGTCGGAGCTCGTTGCACTCACCGCTGGCGGCGAACTTTCCGTGATGAGGCGGTGCTCGTGCGGCTCAAAGAGCCGCTCGGGCCGGACGCCTCCCACCGGGAGGCCCGCAACACGCCGCTCACGCAGCGAGAGTTGCCGTTCCTCCCGGGCGTCCGTCTGCACAAAGTTCGGCTACATGGGGCAGCTCCAACCCCTTGCCCACCGCGGGCCCACGGCCCGTTTATTCCGAGAGGCACCGCAACTGAAGAGCGTAGGCGTGGTTGTCCGCGTGGCTGGGATTGAGGTGCTGCGTGTAGAAACTCAAGTACACCCCATTGCTGCCGCTGACCGACGACGAATAGCTGAACCCGCTGTGGCCGACGCCACCCGGCCCGCCCGAAGCACTGACGCGGAAGCCCGGGGCGCGCCCACAGGGCGTTCTACTGGTAGCCTCTACCCGGAATCCGCCTCTCCGATTCCGTGTGGCAACGCAACTGAAAACCGTGGGTACGGCGGTTCGTGTAGCCGGGATTCATCCACATCACGTTGAAACTCAAGTACACGCCATTGGTACTACCGACCGTAGATGACCAGCCGTCACCGCTGTTACCGACGTTACGCTGCACGCCATCCGCAGGATAGCGGTAGCCCGGTGCGGGGTACCAGGCGAGCGGGGTTCCCGCGGTGCCGTCGTCCGTTACCTTGTAGAGACGACCGTTGGTGGCTTTGTAGTTCCCTGCACCGTAAGATTCTCCGACAACCCCATCCGAGTAGTACGGGAAAGTCCCATTTAACGGCGTGGTGGCGTCCCGCGTAAAGTCAGACCAAAGAAACAGGGTAGAGGCGGCCTTGTATTTATTTAGGGTAGACCCGGCCAGTTGCTTGGGGTAGAGGCTGGCAGTAAAACGCCCTGTGGGAGCGTTTATTTCAAGAGGCACCGCAACTGAAAACCGAAAGCGCGGTTGTCCGAAGTGCTCGCATAGAGATACTGTGTGTAGAAGCCCAAGAACACCCCGTTAGTCCCGTTGACCGTGAAACCCCGGCTGTACTCGCCATTGCCGATAAGCCGTAGTGCGCCCGTTTTCCGATGGCGGTAGCCCGGGCGCCCGCAGAGAGCGATTACTCGCGCACGTAAATCCGCTTGATGCGTGCCGATATCGACGTGAGCACCTCATAAGAGATCGTTCCGAGCACCTGCGCCACCTCGCGAATCGTCGGCCGGTCGCCGAAAATAACCACCTCGTCGCCCACCCGCGCCTCCGGCACCCCCGAAACGTCGACCATACAGGTGTCCATACAGATATTTCCCACCGTCGGACACAGCACCCCGCGAATCGAAACCGAACCCGCTCCCCGCCCCAGCCGCCTGTCCATGCCGTCGGCATAACCGATCGGAATCGTCGCCGTGCGCATCCGGGCTGTTACCACCCCGCGCCGGTTGTAGCCCACCGTTTCGCCCGCGTCAAGCTCTTTGATTTGCACGATTTGGGTCTTGAGCGTCGCCGCCACCTGCAACGCCGGGTCGTCGATGCCGTAGAGCCCCACGCCGAGTCGCACCATATCGAAATGGGCCTCCGGAAAGCGGGCGATTCCCGCGCTGTTGCAGATGTGGCGCAGAATCGAACGGTCGCCCAGCGATTCGATAATCGCCTCGCTCATCTCCGTGAAAAGGCCGATTTGCCGACGGGTGAAATCGTCTTCCGCCGGGTCTTCCGAGGCAGCCAGGTGCGAAAAAATCGAACGCACGCGCACGCCTGTTTCCTGCCGCAGCACGGCGCACAACTCGGCGATCTCCTCCGGAACGAATCCCAACCGGTGCATTCCGGTGTCCATCTTCAGGTGGATCGGCGCCGCGGCCATCCCCCGGCTGCGCACCTCGTCGGCATAGCTTTTCAGCGAGGCGAACGAGTAGATTTCCGGTTCGAGACCGTAGTCGGCCATCACGGCGAAGCTCCCCGGGTCGGAGTTGAGCACCACGATCGGCAGGTGGATCCCCGCCTCGCGCAGGGCGATGCCCTCGTCCGCAAAGGCGACCGCCAGATAGTCCACCCCCTCGTGCCGTAACATCGCGGCGATCTCGGCCGACCCCGTTCCGTAGGAGTAGGCCTTGACCATCGCCATCACCCGCGTCCCGGGCCGGAGCATGGCGCGGAAATGGGCCAGGTTGGCCGATAAGGCGTTGAGATTTACCTCTAAAGTGGTCGTGTGCGTGCGCTTTTCCAGCAGTCGCGAGATGCGCTCGAAACCGAATGCCCGGCCTCCTTTGACTAAAATGGCGTTTCCGGCGAAACGCTCTTTGTCGGTGTGGCGCAGAAAATCGTCCGTCGTGGCGTAAAAACGCGCCTGTTCGGGCCCGAGTCCGGCTGCCGGGATGAACCGGTCGGCCGCAGCGACGAGTTCGGGCCCGATCCCCACGAAGTCGTCGATCCGATGTTCGCGCACGCGGCGGGCGACCTCGTCATAGAGCGCTTCCTGTGGTCTGCCGGCCTGTCGGATGTCGGAGAGGATCAGCGCTTTCGCTCGCTCGCTTGCCGTCTGGTCGAGGTAGTCTAGGGCGATGCCCAGCGAGGTCAGGTCGCTGTTGTAGCTGTCGTTTATCACCCAACTGCCCAAGATTCCCTCCCGCAACTCCAGCCGCATGGCGACGGGCTGCAATTCGCTGAAAGGCTTGTGTGTCCGTTCCATTACGCGATAGAGCGTGCCGACCAACGCCGCGTTCTGGAGCGACGCGGCGTCGTGGAACGGAAAATCGTCGGAGTTCCGAATCGCTTTCAGGCCGGATTCGTTATCGTACACTCTCCGGCCCGCTCCGTTGCAGCTCCGGCGGACGGTTTCCGGGACGATCGAGCCGTCCGCCGGATAGATAATCGTCTCGGCGTGGGTAAAGAGCCGGAGTTTTTCGTCCAATTTCTGCTGTTCGGAGGCGAAATTTTCGCCGTGCGCCTCGCCGATGTTGGTCACCAGGCCGATCTGCGGTCGGATCATCGCTTCCAACCGCTCCATCTCGCCGGGACGGGAGATGCCGGCTTCGATCACCACCCACTCTTCGTCCCCTTCGATCATCAGCAGCGACAAGGCGACCCCTAACTGCGAGTTGTAGCTTCGCGGGCTCCGCAGCAGCCGGCCGGCAGCCTCGGGCCACAGCTGGGCGATCCACTCTTTGACGACGGTTTTGCCGTTGCTGCCGGTGATGGCGACGACGGTGCCCCGGTATCGGCTCCGGTGGTCGGCGGCCAGCAGTTGCAGAGTGGCCAGCGGATCGGCGACCTCTACGAACGAGGCGTCGGGGAGCGGCGTGTCGGGCATCCGTTCGACCACGAAGGAGCGCACGCCGCGCCGGTAGAGCTCCGGAATATAGCGGTGTCCGTCGTGATTGGGCCCGACGAGGGCGACGAACAGGGCGGTGTCGGGTTGGGCGATGCTGTTCCGGCTGTCGGTGACGATGTGGGTGAAACGGCGATCCGGGCCGTGCAGCGTACTGTCCGACCGGTGGTCGCGGGCGAGGCGGACGAGGTGGGAGAGGGTGTAGTCCATAGTGAGGAGGCGAGGGCCGAGGCGATTTCTCAACGGCTTTACAAAAGTAGGGTTTTGCGGCTAAATGCGATCGAAAAAATGTCGCTGTTTCAGCGGCGTCCGAACCGTCGGAAGAATTCCCACAGCACGATGCCGCCGCTCACGGCCACGTTCAGCGAGTGTTTGGTGCCGACCTGCGGAATTTCCAACGCTCCGTCGCACAGATCGACCACTTCCTGTCCGACGCCTTCCACTTCGTTGCCGAAGACGATGGCGAAACGCTCCTCTCCGGTCTGCTCTGCGGGGTTCCAGTTCGACAGTAGGGTCGCTCCGCGCACTTGTTCCACGGCCAGCAGGGTGTATCCTGCGGCGCGCAGCTGTTCCACGGCGTCGGTGCTGTTCGCGGCGTATTCCCAGGCGACGGTCAGCTCGGCTCCCAGGGCGCTTTTGTGAATCTCGCGGGAGGGGGGCTGGGCGGTGATGCCGCACAGTACGATCCGCTCGATGCCGAAGGCGTCGCCTGTCCGGAAAAAGGCGCCTACGTTGGCGGCGCTCCGCACGTTGTCGAGGACGACGACGACGGGCATCTTGGGTTGCCGGGCGAAGTCCGAGGGGGCGGGACGACCCAATTCTTCGTTTTTCAACTTCTCCATATCGTTCAGTATTAAAAACGATCGATTTCTCGCACGCTGTTCTTTGTGCCTGCTGGAACCGTACCTTTCTTGAAAGAAAGGTACCCAAAGAACTTTTGCAGAGGTCGTCCCACAGGGACGACCACGTGTTCTCTCCGCCTTGTTCGTTGGGCTGTGATTTTCCGGCGCGGCGCGCGTGGGGTTCTCGCCCATTATTAGCGCGCCCGCCGGAAAATCCAGCCCAACCAATCGGGCAGACCCGGCCAGAGCATCCCGTAGGGATGCGCTCTGAAGTTTTTTTGGGTTCTTTTTGTTCACAACCGACGCTGCCAGCGGGGGCAATGCAAACGTAGTTTGCGAATTGCCGAGCGGCGAGGAGGAAGGCGAAGCCAAAAAGAACAGTACCCTCCAACCCAATGAACGAGATGCAGAAAAACCGATTGATTTTTGATAGAGAGCAAAAATAGGAGGAAAAGTCGAGAGCAGGAGGCGGTCGAAAGAAAAAAATGTCTATCTTTCAGACACCAAACAGAGCTCATTCAAAAACAACCGCTTATGAATACAGACATACCTCAGATTTTCTGGCTCGTACCGGCAGCGGCGCTGATTGCGCTCGGGTTCGCCCGATACTTTTTCGTGCACATGAAACGGCAGAGCGAGGGGAGCGAGACCATGCAGACCATTGCCGCCCATGTGCGGAAAGGTGCCATGGCCTATTTGAAACAGCAGTACAAGATCGTCGGCATCGTTTTTCTCGTACTGTGCGCTTTTTTTGCCGTGCTCGCCTATGGCTTCGGCGTGCAGAACCCGTGGGTGCCGTTTGCGTTTCTGACCGGCGGCTTCTTTTCTGGGTTGGCCGGGTATATCGGGATGAAGACCGCTACGTATGCTTCTGCCCGGACAGCGCAGGCAGCTTCCGAGTCGCTGAACCGCGGGCTGAAAGTCGCTTTTCGCTCCGGCGCGGTGATGGGACTCGTCGTGGTGGGCCTCGGGCTGCTGGATATCTCCGCCTGGTACCTGGTGCTGGAGTGGTTCTACAATGACATCACCACCACTCAGAAACTCGTGATTATTACCACCACGATGCTGACCTTCGGGATGGGGGCATCGACTCAGGCCTTGTTTGCGCGTGTGGGGGGCGGGATCTATACCAAGGCTGCGGATGTGGGTGCCGACCTTGTGGGCAAAGTCGAAGCAGGGATTCCGGAAGACGACCCGCGGAATCCGGCTACGATTGCCGATAATGTGGGGGACAATGTCGGCGACGTGGCGGGCATGGGGGCAGACCTCTATGAAAGCTACTGCGGCTCGATACTGGCAACGGCGGCGTTGGGGGCTTCGGCTTTCGCGCTGGCGCCGGAGATGCAGCTGCGGGCCGTGCTGGCGCCGATGCTGATTGCCGCTGTCGGGATTCTGTTGTCGATTATCGGGATCTACCTCGTGCGGACCAAAGAGGGGGCTTCGATGAAAAATTTGCTCAAGGCTTTGGGCTTAGGGGTGAACACCAGCTCATTGCTGATTGCCGTGGCTACGTTCGTGATTCTCTATCTGCTGGGGCTGGAAAACTGGCTCGGGATTTCGTTCTCAGTGATTGCGGGGCTTGTGGCCGGGATCATTATCGGGCAATCGACGGAATACTACACTTCGCAGTCGTATAAACCGACCCGGAAAGTGGCCGAAAGTTCGAAAACGGGGCCGGCGACGGTGATTATCTCGGGGATCGGTCTGGGGATGCTTTCGACGGCGATTCCGGTGATTACGATTTGCGTGGCGATCGTGCTGGCTTTCCTGTGCGCCATTCGGTTCGACGTGGCGAATATGCTGACGGCTCAGAATCTGGCTCTGGGGCTGTATGGGATTGGGATTGCGGCGGTCGGGATGCTTTCGACGCTGGGGATCACGCTGGCGACGGATGCTTACGGGCCGATTGCGGACAATGCCGGCGGGAATGCCGAGATGAGCGGCCTCGGAGCGGAGGTACGGAAACGGACGGATGCTCTCGATGCGTTGGGAAACACCACTGCGGCGACGGGCAAGGGCTTTGCGATCGGTTCGGCGGCGCTGACGGCGCTGGCCCTGATGGCTTCGTATCTGGAGGAGATCAAGATGGGGTTGCAGCATATCGGGGTCAAGACTATCGAGGTGTTGGGGAATGCGGTGCCGGTCGAGGCGGCTACGTTGCCTGACTTTATGGAGTACTATCAGGTGAATCTGATGAATCCGAAGGTCTTGATCGGGGTCTTTATCGGCTCGATGATGGCTTTCGTCTTCTGTGGGTTGACGATGAACGCCGTGGGGCGGGCGGCGCAGAGTATGGTTGAGGAGGTTCGCCGGCAGTTCCGTGAAATCAAAGGGATTCTGACGGGCGAGGCGACGCCGGACTATGCACGCTGTGTGGCGATTTCGACCAAAGGGGCGCAGCGGGAGATGCTGTTGCCGTCGATTCTGGCTATCGTGGCTCCGATCGTGACGGGGATCGTGTTCGGTGTGGCGGGGGTGTTGGGGCTGTTGGTCGGCGGATTGGGTGCGGGGTTTGTGCTGGCGATTTTTATGGCCAACTCGGGCGGTGCGTGGGACAATGCCAAAAAGTATATCGAAGAGGGGAATCTCGGCGGCAAGGGTTCGGATGCTCACAAGGCTACGGTGGTGGGCGATACGGTGGGAGATCCGTTCAAGGATACTTCCGGGCCGTCGCTGAATATTCTGATCAAGCTGATGAGTATGGTGGCGATTGTGATGGCGGGTTTGACCGTGGCATTCAGTATTTTGTAGTACGTGTTTTTGAGATTAGGCTCCTCTCCCGAAACTTCGACGCGAAGTTTCGGGAGAGGAGTTTTTGTAGTTGGGGTAGAGGGGGCTTGAGATTTGGGCTGAGGCTGGTAGTTGAAATGCGTAAGCATTTCCCGTCCACGGGACGTGGGGCCCGCGCGGCCCGAGCGCAGTACCCTCAAACTAAACCGCGCCCCGCCTAAAGAAGCGATTCTGCTATTTCGGCGGTAGCCGAATATAGATGAATCGCGCAGGCGCGCGGAATAAAGAACAATGCGAAACACCGTCGCCCGCCCGCCTAAAGAGGGATTTCGTTCATTTTGCGGTGAGCAAAATCGAGATGAAATCCCAGCGGGCGACGGGAACGCGGCGGAGCGAAAGCGGAGCCGCAGTGAGGCTGACACGGGGCAGAGAACTGGGCTGTGCTTGGGGCTGTGTCTGTTTTTCAGGCGCGAAAACCGCAATCGGTTTTCGCGCCGCGCTGGGCCGAGCTGTTGGCTGAGCTTTTGCGGCTC